>CALYAH010000122.1 GCA_944393455.1 uncultured Clostridia bacterium | reverse complement strand
AGAAGGATATGGAGATAAAGCAAAATTTTTAAAAGAACTTGCTTTATATATTCAAAATAAAAACATCTTAAGATTATTTGTTTCTATTTTGAATATATAAAGCAAGTTCTTTTAAAAATTTTGCTTTATCTCCATATCCTTCTAGCTCTTCTACGGCTTCTTTTGTTATTTCATCTAGTTTTTCTTTTGCTCCTTGAAGTCCATATTTAGATACATATGTGCATTTTTCTAATTTTTTATCATTTCCAACAGGCTTGCCTAGAATTTCTTCATTCCCTTCTTCAGATAAAATATCATCTTTTATCTGAAAAGCTAATCCTATTTTTTCAGCATAATTTGTTAATTTTTCTAAATCTGTTTCATTCACTTTTGCTAAGATTGCACCTGTCCTTACACATAGTCTTAAAAGTGCTCCTGTTTTATTTTTATGAATATATTCTAGATATTCATTAGTTATTTGTTTTCCTTCATATTCAGTATCAATATATTCGCCTGCAATCATTCTATCTACTGCAGATGAAAATTCATCAAAGACCTTTAATTTATCTTTTAAGTCTTGCGCTTTTGTATTTATTAAGTCCTTGCTAATTACCATATATGCTTGATTTAAAAGTCCGTCTCCCGCTAAGATTGCTGTAGCTTCATTAAACTGTTTATGATTTGTTGGCTTTCCATGCCTAAAATCATCATTATCAATTCCTGGTAGGTCATCATGAATTAATGAAAAGTTGTGTATCATTTCAATTGCCATTGCATATGGCATACACTGCTTCTTATCATTTTTAAATATTTCATAAGTTGCTATTATAAGAATTGGTCTTAAACGCTTTCCTCCTGCCATCAAGCTATATTCCATCGACTTATTTAATACCTTTTCTGGACAGTCTTGTTTTCTTAAATATTTTTCTAATTCGTTATTTATTAATAATTGATATTGCTTTAACTGTTCTTTAAATTCCATTAAATTCTCCCATCAATTTCATTTGACTTTATACTGACATAATTTCCTTTTCTTTTACTTCTAGAATTTTTTCAATTTCTTCTATATTTTTGTCAGTAATTTTTTGAATTTCATTTTCTGCTTGTTTTAATTCATCTTCTGTCATATTTCCTTCTTTTTCTTCTGCTTTTGCTTTATCAATTCCTTCTCTTCTAATTGCTCTTATTGCCACTTTAGCTTCTTCTGCCATTTTTCTTATATCTTTTACTATTTCTTTTCTTCTTTCTTCATTTAATTCAGGAAAAGCTAGTCTTATTACTTTTCCATCGTTATTTGGATTGATTCCAATATCTGAACTAAGAATTGCTTTTTCTATTTCTTTTAATACACTTGCATCCCATGGTTGTATAACAATTAGTCTTGCTTCTGGAACAGATATTCCTGCTACTTGATTAATAGGTGTTGGTGTTCCATAATAGTCAATTTTCACTTTATTTAAAATAGCTGGATTTGCACGTCCTGCTCTTACCTCTGATAGCTTTTCACTATAAACACTAATTGATTTTTCCATTTTTTCTTCTAAATTTGTATAATCCATTTTCCTCTCTCCTTCTTTTGAGATATCTATCTCATTTTTTATTTTACAATCGTTCCTATTTTTTCTCCTTTAACTGCTCTAACTATATTTTCTGGATCCTCAATTCCAAATACTAATAATGGCATTTTATTATCTCTACACATTGCTGTTGCTGTTGAATCCATTACTTTCAAGTCTTTTTCTAATACTTCCATATATGAAATTTCTTCATATCTTTTTGCATTTTTATCTACTTTTGGATCTGCTGAATATACTGCATCTATTGCTTTTCCTAGTAATATAATTTCTGCTTTTATTTCTGTTGCTCGTAATACTGCTGCTGTGTCAGTTGTAAAATAAGGATGTCCTGTACCACATGCAAATATTACAACTCTTCCTCTATTTAAATGTTTTTCTGCCTTTCTTTGTATAAATGGCTCTGCTATTTCTCTCATCTCTATTGCTGTTTGTACTCTTGAAAAAACTCCTCTTGCTTCTAAAGCATCTTGAAGAGCCAATCCATTCATTGCTGTTGCTAACATTCCCATATAGTCTGCTGTGATTCTTTCCATTTGGTGTCCATTTCTTCCTCTCCAGAAGTTTCCTCCTCCTACTACAATTCCAACTTGAACTCCCATTTCTACAATTTCTTTTATTCTATCACATATTTTTCCTACTGTTTCTACATCTACTCCTGTCTTTTGTTTTCCTGCTAATGCTTCTCCACTTAATTTTAGAAGTACTCTTTTATACTTTACTTCTGACACTTTATTCACTCTCCTTAAAATTTTATTCTGACAGAGGTATTTTATCATAATTTTCGAAAAAATACAGTATTTTTTCTATATTTTATTAATTTTTTCTTAATTTATAGTATTTTAATATGTAATCTACTTAAATCTATTTATTTTTCTCTTTTATAGTATCTATCTTTCACAATCAATCCACTTACAACTTTTTTCTAACCTGTTATATAAAGTATATTTTTCCGCTTCTTTTGCATAACCTTTCCAAGCCCAAAAAGATTGTTTCCAAGATTTTATATCTTCTACATCTGCTGTTTCATATTTTTTGTTCCAAGTTCTAATTCTTCTTTTCATTCTTTTTATATTTGCTCTTTTTAATAATTTATGTGTTGTATAAATCTTATATCCACAAAATATAACACCTACTTTTAATGGAAAATAAGATGTCTTTCTATTAAATTTCAAGTTTAATCTTTCATTCACAAATTTTTCTATTTTTATTAATATTTCTTTTGCTTTTTCTTTATTTTCCAAAATCATAACTCCATCATCCATGTATCTAATATAATATTCCACTTTAAGCTCTCGTTTAATATATTGATCTAATTCATTCATATAAATATTTGCAAAAAATTGTGAAGTGTAATTTCCAATTGGTATTCCTATACCAAACTCTTTGCATTTTTCTCCCTCTGGTCCAAATTGTATAAACTTCTTTGTTAATTCTAAAAAATCTTTGTCTTTATAATATTTACACATAATTTCATACAAAATTTTTTGGTCGATAGAATAGAAAAATTTTTTTATATCATACTTTAGTACATATGGTTCTTCCCATCTTCTTTTTGCTATTCTCATATATTTTTGCAATTTATTAATTGCACTATGTACACCTCTTCCTTTAATACAAGCGTAAGAATCCACAATAAATTTTTTTACCATGTAAGGTAGAATAAATTCATATACATACCATTGTTGCACCACTCTATCATAAAAGTCCAAACAATATATAACCCTTTCTTTTGGAATATAAACTTTAAACATTTTGTATTTTCCAACTTCATATGTTTTTTCTTTTAATTCTACACCCATTTTATAAATATTATCTTCTAAATACATTCCAAATTTTATTCTATCTATTTTGTTCTTTTTACTAACAGATGTCCTTTCATATGCACTCTTAAATTTTTCAAATTTTATAGCATTTTGATATATGTTTCCTATCCTTTTTGGCATGACCTTATCCATCCTCCTAGCATTTTCCCAATTTCTGCAACTTTATAACTCCACACTTGATAATTATTTTGTGATATATATCTTTTATTATAAGAAACTCTTATCATAAATCTTTGATACATCAATTCTGCATCAATTAGATTTAGATAATTTATTTTTTCTTTCTTATCAAATACCTTTTGTGCATATAAAATATATTTTAAAGTTATATTTAAAGAATTTTTTATATCTGTTGATAATGCAAATCTTTCCTTTTTTGGATATTTTTCTAATAAATTATAAGCATAAAAATAAAGGTATGCATATTTTTTATAAATTAATAAATTTTTTTCTGGTCCTTCCATAATATCTCTCCCTTTCCTAATATATAAAAAAGGATTTTCATAATAAACTTTTTAAACTAAAGCACAAATTAATTTCATCTAAAAAGTTTATATACAAAAATCCTTTTATTCATACTTATTTTTCAATTTTTTTACTAGTAAGTATGAATTATACAATGTTTTACCTTTCGGTATGGTTATAGGTTTCTTTAACATATCACTACTAAATACCGTCCGTAAACTAAGTATTACATTGAGTGGCTATCTTTTATAGCTTCATGTTAAAGTCTAATAAGAAGAGTGCGCCTGCCCCGTATTGATGTTGTTGTTGTTATTAACACCGAACAGGCTATCTCTTATAATAATTGGGTAATCTGTATTATTAGCATTATTATATGAATAAGTCGCTCCATACCAATTTCTTGTTTCTGCTATAGCTCTTCCTTTTGTAGATGTTATATCTACAGTATTAGATATAACATCTACATATTTACTTAAATTCGGGTCTGCTAGTGCTTCTTCTAGTCTATATCTATAGTTGGTAGCATTACCTGAAGTTTTATTTCTATTTTCAAAGATAGTTGCTGTTTGCGTATAAGACCCTAAACTCATTACTCCAGATTTATTACCTGTTGTATTATCTGTTACATTAGATGCATTTCTTCCATATCTACTTTGTGCTAAATATGCAATTGCTCCCCAATCCATCGAAGTTGCCATATGAGGGTCTAAGTCACATGTTCCTAACGTAGATGTTCCATCCCTTAAATTGTAACATATATCAAATGCTTCTGATATATTAACACTAGTATACGCACTTGTTCCTTCTTTTATTTCTACCCCTGCATGACTTAAATTGCTAATAGCAATTATGGCTATAAAAATTAATACTGCAATTATTCTTTTGTTTAACCTTTTCAAAATAATCTCTCCTTTCTTATTTCTGGCTTGTTTTGTATTTACTTACCCATATTCCTCGTAATTCCTTATCTGTTGTAAATGCAGGATGTACAGTATATCCTTCTGGCAAATTCTCTCCGTATTTTTCTTTATCTAATGGTTTTCCCTCTGAATCTACATAGATAACTTGTATTTCACTTACTGCATCTGATTCTATCTTATAAGCATATCTTGGTATCCATACCCACCATGCTTCATATCCATTCGCTGTTGTTTTAATATTTGCCCATCTTTTATTTGCATAATCATACCAAGTGTATGTAGTAGCTCCATCTTCTATTTTGTTTAATACTTGTTGATTCATGTGCAAGCTAATGCTTACTTCAACTGTTTTACTGTCATCATCACTATAATATTCTGCTGCCGTTGTTAATCCATTAAATCCTTTTAAATTTGGTGCATAGTATTTTTCTCCATTTACTGTTACAACTTCACTTTCCTGGTTCATTAAATATTTACTCTCATCCAGGTTATACTCATTTTCTACTCCCATTACTCGGCATCCATATTTGTAACTATGAATTGTTTTTCCTCTAAGTCTAATTGATTTTATCTTAAATTCTGTATCTGTTAGTTCATCATATATATAAGCACTTCCATCTCCTGCTACTTCTTCCGGCACATAATATATTCCCTTTACTGTATTTGTATCATCTACTAAATAATCTAATAAGTTTTCTATGTAATATTCTTTTGTTGGTTCTTTGTTAGCAGGCATATTTTCTCTTACATATAAAATCTCCATTTTTAAGCTTTTAGGTAAATTTGTAGTTATGACATTAGTTGTAAAAATCGGTTTGTCATTCTCTGCATTTATCATTTCAGCACTGTTTTGAATCTGTTTTATCTCTATTTGTTCTCTTAAATTTGTCATTTCTTGCGAAAATGCTGCCCATATAGCTTTTTCAATAATACTATTTTCTCCAGATAAAGTAGCTATTGATATTCCTGCCAATATAAGTAATACAATTATGGTAACAGCTAAAGCTACTAATGTGATTCCTTTATTTGAATTGATTCTTATAAGATGAATTTGTATACTTTTTTCTTTTTCTACGTCTTTTGTACTTGATTTTCCTAGCACTTTTTCCTCCTATATATTTTTCGTGAAGTTATAACTTTACGAAAATTTAAAATAGAAAAAAACAAAAACAAAAAAGAAAGCTATTATTTTTTGTTCAGCACAAAATTTTAATAACTTTCTTTTTTATGAAAAATAATATTTTATTTTAATTGATTCATTACTTCTTCAGCAAAGTTTTCTTCTTTTTTCTCAATTCCTTCGCCTTTTTCAAATCTTGCAAATTCTACAACCTTTGCATCTTTTTCTTTTAAAAGTTGAGAAACTTTCATATCTGGATTTTTTACAAAAGCTTGGTCTACTAAACAAATTTCACTAAAGAATTTTCCAATTCTTCCTTGTACTATTTTTTCAGCAATAGCTTCTGGTTTTCCTTCATTCATAGTTTGAGCTTTTAATATTTCTTTTTCTTTTTCTAATCTTTCAGCTGGAACTGATTGCTCATCTAAGTATTCTGGTCTTGCAGCTGCAATTTGCATACATACATCTTTTGCAACTTCACTAT
>CALYAH010000121.1 GCA_944393455.1 uncultured Clostridia bacterium | reverse complement strand
ATACAGAATATCAAGGAACAAAAAAAGAAGAATTTTATAAAATAAAACCAGAAGTATTTGAAAATATTAATATACAATATATTTCACCAGAAGATATAAAACAAGAAAAAATAAAAATAAAAGAAATGGGAATTTTAATAGAACAAGAGCTAGAATTATTTTTTGGAAATGGACATGCTAAAGGAAGAAACACAATTATGTATTATGCTACTAAGCAAAAAATGGACTATTTACTATTTTGGGATGATGATGAATATCCAGTAGCATGTATAAAAGAAGAAAATCAAATTAGATGGGAGCAACAAGATAATATTATAGAGCATATTAAGTATATGGAAAAAGAGAATGCGGATGTTACCATAGGATATCACTGTGGTTATATTTCACTAATTCCATATATGAATTGTAGTGATGAAATAGAAGAATCAAATATAGCAGACTTTATAGAAGCACTTAGTAATGAATTAGTATCTTATCAATCAATAAAAAGAAAATTTGATCAAAATAAAGGTGTTACATATGCCAATAAGGATGTTGTAGAAGAAAAAAAAGCTATTGAATTAAAAAATGATGACGGCAAAAAGTTTGTAGCTGGTTCTACATTATGCTTAAATTTAAAACACATAGACAAAATACCAGCTTTTTATAATCCCCCATTAGCAAGAGGAGAAGATACATTTTTCTCTATGAATTTAGATGAAGCAAAAGTAATAAAAGTACCAGTATATCACTTTCACGATGGATTTTTAAAATATAAATCTATTATGCATGGAAATTATCCAAAAGAGTTTAAGCTAATAAAAGCATCTGACAGAACAATTGAAAAAAGATTTTTTAAAGCTTGTCAAGGATGGATAAAGTATAAACCATTATTTATGTATTTATCTTATAAAGAAAATTATGAACAAAAAATTCAAATCGTAAAGAAAAAATTAAAAAGAAGTATAAAAAAGATAGACTATTTATTTGATAACAGTAATTTTGAAAAACTAATTCAACAATTAGATGAATATGATAAAAAGGTAGAAGAACATAGCAAAGAATTTATTAAAGTAAATGAAATATGGGAAAAGTTGAAATTAATGTTTTTGTGATGTTTTTTGGGACGGAGTTAAAAAACATCAATTATAGATAATTTTAAACAATGTAAAGATATTGATTTTGAATGTTAAATATATTATAATGTTTTTGACAACTTTCTTTTAGAAAAATAGACTTAATCGAGAACTAAAAACAAAAGCAAAAGTTGTCAAAATACATTATAATGAAATAAGAATTTATTTGCTAATATAGCTCAGTTGGTAGAGCAACGGATTCGTAACCCGTAGGTCGGCAGTTCGATTCTGCCTGTTAGCACCAAAAGAATCGTCATACTAGACGAGAAAACGTTTAAATCGACTGTATCAGGTCGATTTTTTTGTGCCTAAATATATAAATAGAAATACATAATTATGAATAATTGCAGTAAAGTTATGGAATATAGCTTTAAATAGATACAGAAGTACAGGTACATAATTTATATACGGAAATATATAGAGATATATTGTAAAAGAACAAAAAAAAAGATATAATATAAATGATTTATGTAAGGGAGAAGAAATTAATGAGTAAACAAGATAGTGTGGATAAAATAATAGAAATCCTGAAAAAAAGTGCATTGAAATTTCATGACGATTTTGGTAAAAATTTAAGATATTATTTTATTGAAGAAAAAAAAGAGAATGAAATAATCATACATTTTAATATAGAATATGATAGAAAATTTGAATATTTGATTATATTTAAAAAGTTACAAACAATGACTGATTATATACCAAATGTAAAAGGTTATAATAAATTAGATTTAAGTTTAAATCCATATAAAAATTTAAAATTCACGGATGAAAATGATATATTGAGCAAAATTTATGATTATATAAAAGAGATATATGTTGATGAAATTGCTTGTTATCAAGAGTTTGGGATAATATTAAGAAATCCTTTGGAGTTAAAAGGAATTTATAATATTAATATAAAATATATAACTGATTAATGGAGAAAAATATGATAGATGAAGTGAAAAAAATAAAATTAGAAGAATTAAATAATCAAAAAGTGCAATATGAAGAAAAAGTAAATACTATTGAACAAAGTCTACATACCATGAGTAGTAAATTAGATGAACTTGAGTGGGAACAGAGAAAAGGAATAACTATAAGAGATGATTTTTCTTTTTTAGAAAAATGGGTTACAAGAAGAAATGATTATAAAAAATTTAAGGAACAATCTAAAAGGTTTTATGAACTTCCAAAATTAATTAGTGAAGTTAGAAGTGAGATGGATGAAGAATATAAAAAGGTTCAACATGAATTAGAAACATCAGGAATAAGTACCAAGCTTTGGGAAATTGGAGAAAAAATGACTTTTATAAAAGATGCAAAAACACTTTATGAGATGGGAATTACGCCAACAGATGCGATAAATCTTTTAGAGAGCAAAGGAATTCAACCTATACTTTCTGAATCGGATAAGAATATATCTGAACATCCAAGAGATTATTCTTCAAAATCATCATTGATCGGAGTTCATAAAACAAGGTATGCACCAACAGCTAATACTATAAAATCGGCAAAAGATGCTAATGTAGAATTTAAATCAGATATTATATTAAATGGAGTTAAATATGAATTTTCATATAAATCTACAAGAGATACTGTTCATATGGCTATGAATGATGAAGTGGCGTCACATATGCAAGGTGCTTGGGACGATTGCAAATATGCCGTTCTAATCCCATTTGATGATATCCCTAATGAAAAAATTGGTCGTGCAATGCCAGCAGATACATTTACACGAGGAAGTATAGAATTGTCAGAGAACACATGGATTTTATGCCCTAAAAATGAAGTTGATAGATTAAAGATTTTTAATCCAAAAGTACATGTATTAGGTTATGAAGGAGAAAATGTACAAGGATTTTCAAAACCTTTCTTGACACAATTAGGATATCGTGCTGAACATGTTAACATGTGGGGGTGGAATGATAATGAAAGTCGTGAACAGTTTTGTGAATTAACGAAAAGAGAAGGAATAAAAATTGGTTCACATACTTATACATATTTTTGTGAAGATGAGGATATTTTAGGAAGGATAAATGAAGTAGTATCTATAAGTAAATTATTAAGAGATAATCATTTAATTGAAAAGCCAGAAGATATAGAACCTATAATGAAACAATTGGAAGATAATATGAAAGACTTTGGTACTATTCTATCTGATTATTTCGTAGAAAAGACCAGGATGGAAGGTGATATCGAGCCACAATCAATAATAGGAAATAATAAGAAAGCTGACATCTTTTTGGAAGAGATGAAGAATAATGGATTTAATATTTCTCCTGCATATCAAGAGATTGTTAAGAAATTGTGTGAAGTATCTATGAGTAATTGCAATAAAAACAACAAAGATGATGTATTTAATATTACATCAGAAACTTCAGAAGAAGAACGAAAAACAATAGAGGAATTGCAAGATGTTTTAACTTCTGATGAAAATATAGATTATACTAAAAAACAAATTGCGTTTAATAAATTTATCTCAACTGCCATATCTGACTCAATTTTACATTCACAAGAAAGAGAAATTTCAACAGAAAAGTCACAAGAACAAAAAAAGGAGATAGAATATGATGAACTATAATGAAAACAATAATGTAGAAAAGAAAGAAAGCAAACTAAAAAAAGCAATAAATTTTTTTAAAGGAATTCCTAAAATAGTAAAATGGATAATACTAATAGTGTTTCTAGGTGCAATATTTTATTTAGGAATGATATTTAGTGATGTATATTTTTCTCAAACAAAAACAACTAAATTAGGATTAG
This sequence comes from uncultured Clostridia bacterium, assembly GCA_944393455.1. Taxonomy (GTDB): domain Bacteria; phylum Bacillota; class Clostridia; order TANB77; family CAG-508; genus CAG-269. The sequence goes on along the minus strand of CALYAH010000121.1, from coordinate 16,734 downwards.
AAGATGTAGGAGAATTAGTAACTCAAACAGGATATTTAACAGTAATTAGAGATACTGAAGAGCATAGAGAATTCTTTAATTTATTTAAGATTCCTTTTACAGAAAGTAGACAAATATTCAGTTATGATGTAGAAGTAGATGCATCAGTAGATTTCGCTAAAATATCTTATGAAGAAGATAAGGGAAAACAAGAAATTACAATAAAACTTCCACACGCAAAAATATATAAAGCAACCTTGAAAACAGATTCATTAAAAGTATATTTAGATTCTGAAAGTTTATTCTCAAGAATAGATTTAGCAGAACAAAATGAGGCTTTGAAAGTAATGGAAGAACAAGCGATTCAAGATGCAGAAGCAAATGGTATTCTTGAGGCGGCTGATGAAAATGCAAAAAAATTAATAGAAAACTTAATTAAAAGTGAATCTAAATATAAGGAATATAAATTGATTTATGAATATATAGGAGGATAATATGAGTAAAAAAGACAAAGATAATAAAATAGGAAAAATGATAATGACAGTGGTAGTAAGTGTATTAGTAGTAATAGGGTTATTGTATTTAGGATTAGCACTTACAAGATAATTAGAAATTTAATCGACGATATAGAATAAATATTTTTAGTATATATAGAAAAAATTAAGGGGATAAATAAATGTTTAGAAATCGAGGAGAATTGCCTAATATTAATAATGGCGGAAATAATGGCAATAATGGGGGATATAATGCACCTCATTATAGTCATTATTGGAATGGAAGATTTATTGTTATACGATATGATAAAACTTTTATAGCAATAGAATTAATAGCAACCTTTTTAATTTTATTAGTAATTTTTGCAGTATATCTATTTGCTTATCCAGTTACATTCGAAGACCAAATTGCAGAATTAAAACAAACCTTTCTAACTGGTCAATTAATCTCGATAATAATATCACTTGTAGCAGTTGGATTAGTTACATTTTTTACTAGGAGTAGCAAAGAGAACTTAATAAAAAACTTAAGAGTTGTTGCAATTTTATCTATATTAATGATTATTATGTTTTTTGGAATCAAATTATATATAGATAGTCAATATAATGAAAATACTTTTGGAGAATTTTATGAAAAATATGAAAATGACAATAGTAATAGTAAAAAACTCAATACAGTTTCCATAGGATTATCGGGAATAAAAATTTCAAGTTTTAAAAATTCTTATATAGAAAAAAATGTAGAATCATATACTAATTTTTCAATAAAAACAATGTTATATATGATAATTCATATAATAGTTGTTATTATAATTTTTTATTTATCCTATAGATTGGCTGAAAATAAAAGAAAAAAGGAAAAATTGGAACAAGATGATGCAATTTTGTATGATGAAGAAGAAAATGTAAAGTTTTAGAAATTAAAAAAATGGTTATATCTTTGATATAACCATTTTTTTTACAATTTATCATAAAAAGATTCTGTATAATTGCGAGCCTGACTTGTGCCATCAGCTCTATTTAAAGAAATATAAGCTCTATATAAAAATATAATTAGTGAAACTAATATAACATCAAATAAATAAGGTTCTATATAGTAAAATAATTGGTCAAAACTTAAATAATATGTAATAACTTCTATTAATACTTCTTCCAGATTTGCAAGCAAATTAATAAAATCATAAATAATTAGCCATCCAGCAGGAATCATAGCTATAATAATATTTTTTTTCGCAGATTTAAAATCATGTTGTTCAATTCTTTTATAGGAAATTAATATAAAAACAAATGAAATTATTTCAAATATTAATCCAAAGTCAAAAAGATTAAATGCTAATCCAATTATATAAGTTACACAACTAAATATTAATAACCCAATGCAAATTTTTAATGATTTTAGAGCTTTATCTGAATAAACTTTTTTTATATGATTTTGATTTTCAATAATTTTACTATTTTCATTATTTACGTTATTTTCCATTTTCAATTTTATCTCCTTTTATAAAATTATTTTATTAAATCTTATGAAAAAATGCAATAAAACATAATAAAAATTCTAATTTTGGGAAATATTTTAAATAAGCAAGTTTGAAAAGGAGAAAAAAATTGATTTATACAATGACACTTAACCCAGCATTAGACTATGTAATAAAAATGCAAAGTTTTCAAGCAGGGAAAATTAATTATAGTAAAGAAGAACATCTTTTACCAGGAGGAAAAGGAATAAATGTTTCTATTATACTAAAAACATTGGGAATGGATTCAACAGCATTAGGATTTGTTGCTGGATTTGTTGGAGAAGAAATTGAAAAAAAGGTAAAGGAACATGGAATAGAAACAGATTTTATAAAAATAGAAAATGATGTATCAAGAATTAATGTTAAAATCACGACACAAGCAGAAGAAACAGCAATCAATGGTAAAGGACCGGTGGTAGAAGAAAAATATATAAAATTATTATATGAAAAAATAGATAAAATAAGAAATGAGGATACATTAATATTATCTGGTAGTATTCCAAAGGGGATATCAACCAATATTTATCAGGACATCTGCAAAAGAGTAAAAGAAAAAGGAGTAAGAACTGTTATTGATTCGACAGGTGATTTGTTAATAAAAACATTAGAATATAAACCATTTCTAATAAAACCAAACCATGAAGAGTTAGGAGAAATTTTTGATGTTAAAATTTCCAATAAAGAAGAAGCACTTGAATATGCAAAAAAACTACAAGAAAAAGGAGCAAAAAACATATTAGTATCAATGGGAAAAATGGGAGCAGTATTGTTAGATGAAAATGGTTATTCATACAAAATGGAAGCAATAAATAGCCAAAAAAGAGTTAACACAGTAGGTGCAGGAGATTCCATGGTAGCAGGATTTATTGCAGGATATCAAATATTTAATAATTATGAAAAAGCACTTCAAATGGGAATTGTAGCTGCTACAGCAACTGCAAATTCTATATCACTAGCAACAAAAGATGAAATTTATAAATTATTAGATAGTTTACAAAAATAAAGGAGAAAATTATGAAAATTACAGATTTAATTAAAGAAGATGCGATTGACTTAAATGTGGAAGCAACTAAAAAGCAAGAAGTTATTCGTAAAGCAGTAGATTTAATGAATAAGAATGGAAACATTAATAATTATGAAGAATATTTAAAGCTAGTAATAAAAAGAGAAGAAGAAGGAACAACTGGAGTTGGTGAGGAGATTGCAATACCACATGGAAAAGGAGAGTGTATTTCAGCTCCGGGTCTTGCTGCTATGGTAATACCAAATGGAGTAGATTTTGAATCATTGGATGGTAAGCCTGTTAAGTTATTATTTTTAATTGCAGCACCAAACAACAAAGATAATGTTCATTTAGAAGTTTTAAGTCGTTTATCAACTTTACTAATGGATGAGAAATTTAGAAAAGATTTGATAGAAGCTAGATCTAAAGAAGAATTTTTGAAAATAATTGATGAAGCGGAAGAAGAAAAAGAAGATGAGAAAAAAGAAGAAAAAGGAAATTATGAATTATTAGGAATTACAGCTTGTCCAACAGGAATCGCACACACTTATATGGCTGCTGAAAGTTTAGAAAAAATGGGAGAAGAACTAGGTCATCCAATAAAAATAGAAACACAAGGACAATCTGGTGCTCAAAATAGATTAACAGATGAGGAGATAAAAAAAGCAAAAGCTATTATTATTGCGGCAGATGTGAATGTGGATTTATCTAGATTTGACGGAAAAAGAGTACTTAGAACTAGTGTATCAGATGGGATTCACAAACCAAAAGAGCTTATTGAAAAGGGGCTAAATGCAGAATCTGAACTTCCAATTTATCAGCATAAGGAAACTAAAGAAGAGAATAGTGAAAAAAGAAGTAAAGGTGGAAATATATATAGACATTTAATGAATGGTGTTACACATATGCTACCATTCGTAGTTGGTGGAGGAATTTTAATTGCTATTTCTTTCTTGTTAGATGATTATAGTATTGACCCTTCAAATTTTGGAATGAACACACCAATTGCAGCGTTTTTTAAAACTATCGGTGGCATGGCGTTTGACTTCATGTTATTGATTTTAGCAGGATATATTGCTATGAGTATTGGAGATAGACCTCGGACTAGTTGTTGGATTTGTTGGTGGAGCAATAGCTAAAGCAGGAACTACGTTTACATCTTTTAGTAATCCAGAAGAAACGTTAGTTACATCAGGATTTTTAGGAGCATTAATTGCGGGATTTTTAGGTGGATTTGTTATTTTATTTTTAAAGAAAATATTTAGATTCATGCCAAAAAGTCTGGAAGGAATTAAAACTATTCTAATTTACCCAGTAGCAGGAATCTTGTTAATAGCAATTATAATGCTAATTATTAATCCATTTATAGCAGCTATTAATACAGGATTAAACAATTTCCTTTTCTCTTTAAGTGGTGTTAATAAAGTTATATTAGGAGCAATACTCGCAGGAATGATGTCAGTAGACTTAGGAGGACCAGTTAATAAAGCTGCATACACATTTGGGACAGGGATGTTAGCAGAAGGACATTATGAAATTATGGCGGCAGTTATGATAGGAGGAATGGTAGCTCCTCTTGCTATTGCATTACTTGCAAGCTTTTTTCCACGAAAATTACCACAAAAAGAAAGACAAGCAGGACTATTAAATTATATTATGGGATTATCTTTTATCTCAGAGGGGGCAATACCATTTGCTTCAGCAGATCCAATACGTGTATTACCAGCTTGTATTATTGGATCTAGCGTATCTGGAGCAATGTCTATGGCTTTTAATTGTACTTTAATGGCTCCTCATGGGGGGATTTTCGTATTGCCATTAATCGGAAATGCAGGTTGGTATGCGGTTTCTCTTGTTGTTGGTTCTTTTGTAGCAATGGGAATTATGGCAGCTTTTAAGAAAAATGTATGGGAAAGAAAGAGGTAAGATAGATTATGAAAAAAGAAAGAGTAATAATAGAAAATGAAACAGGTATTCATGCAAGGCCAGCAACGGAGATTTCCAAAATAGCTATGAAGTATCCATGTGATGTTTTTTTACTTGTGAATGAGAAAAAGATTAATGCTAAATCTCCACTTATGATTATGGCTGCTGGAATTAAAACAAAAACGGAAGTAGAAATTTTATGTGATGGAGAAGATGAGGATAAGGCAATAGAAGAATTAAAAAATTTTATAAAAAATATTTCATAAGAAAAGAGGAGGAGAATATGCTAAAAGGAGTAGGAATTTCTGATGGAATTGGACTAGGAAAAGTAGTACTATTAAAAAATGAAGAAATAAAGCCAGAAAAAGTTCGAATAGAAGATGTAGAATTGGAAAAAAAGATTTTATATAATGCAATACATTTAGTTGAAAAAGAAACAGAAGAATTAGTTAACCAATTGTCAGGAACAGAAAAAGAGATAATCCAAGCATATTTAATGATATTACAAGACCCTACTTTAGTACAAAGTTCAATAGAGATAATAAAACAAGAAAAATGTAATGCAGCATATGCAACAGAAAAAGGATTTAATTCAATTATACAAATGTTTGAAGAAATGGATGACCCCTATATGGCAGCAAGAAGTAGAGATATAGCAGATATGAAGAAAAAAGTAATAGCTAAAATACTTAATAAAAAAGAAATTAATCTAGCACAATTACCAAAGGATTCAATACTTGTTACAAAGGAATTAACAACATCAGACACAGCAAAATTAAATTTAAAAAATATAGCAGGTATTGTGACAGAAATAGGTGGAATCAATTCACATATGGCAATAATGGCAAGAACTTATGAGATTCCAGCAATAGTTGGAATAAAACAAGTTATGCAATTAATGAGTGACAATGATTTTGTTGCTATAAATGGAACAACAGGAGAAATTTTTGTAAATCCTTCTAAAGAAGAATACATGAAATTAGAAAGATTAAAAGAAAATTTGAAATTAGAAAAAGGACAATTAGAAAAATATAAAAGTCAATTATCAGTAACAAAGGATGGGCATCATGTTGAAGTGCTAGCTAATATTGGGAATGTAAAAGATATTGAATTAGTAATAAATAATACGGCCGAAGGTGTACGGTTTATTTAGAAGTGAGTTTATTTATATGGAGACTGATGACTTTCCATCAGAAGAACAGCAATTTGAAATATATAGAAAAGCGGCTGAACAACTTGAAGATAAAAAAGTAATTATTAGAACTTTAGATATTGGTGGAGATAAAGATTTAAAATATATGAAATTGCCAAAGGAGGAAAATCCTTTTTTGGGTTACCGCGCTATTAGAATTTCATTAGATAAAATAGAATTATTTAAGGTGCAATTGAAAGCTATTTTAAGAGCCAGTAGTTATGGAAATTTATCAATAATGTTACCAATGATTTCTTCAATAGAGGAATTAAGAACAGCAAAAAAGATAATTGAAGAAGTAAAAGTGGAATTAAAGGAAAAGAAAATTAAATTTAAAGAAGATATCCAAATTGGAATTATGATAGAAATACCATCAGCAGCTTTAATGGCAGAAGAATTAGCCAAAGAATGTGATTTTTTTAGTATTGGAACAAATGACCTTATTCAATATACAATAGCAGCTGAAAGAGGAAACGAAAAGGTAGCCAACCTATATACTCATTTCCATCCAGCCGTAATACGTTTAATAAAATTAACAATTGATGGAGCGCATAAAAACCACATTCTGTGTGGAATGTGTGGAGAAGCAGCTGGTGATTCGTCATTTATTCCTTTATTGATAGGCTTGGGATTAGATAAGCTTTCGATGAATGCAAATAAAATCTTGCAAACCAGGAAAATCATAAAAGAATTAGAGTTTAAGCATTGTCAAAAGTTAGCAGAAGAAGTTTTGAAGTTATCAACTACAGAAGAAATAAAATCAATATGTAAGAGACAATAGGGACAGAGCAAATCTGTCTCATTTTTTTGTCTTTTTTTGTCGATTTTGAATGTTATGATTGTTTTACTTTTTTGACATTTTTCGACATATTAATGAGACAGATTTGCTCTGTCCCTATTGTCTCATTTTATGAAATCGAAACATTGTCAATATACGATTTATATGATATACTATATATCGATAAATAAATCGCTAAACAGCAAGGAGAAAACGAAAGGAGAAAATATGGGATTTTTTGATAAACTAAAAAAAGGAATGGGTAAAACCAAAAGTGCATTTGACGAAAAAATAAATAATGTATTCAAAAGTTTTAAAAAAGTAGATGAAGACTTATTAGACGAATTAGAAGAAATTTTAATAATGTCAGATATAGGAATGGATACATCTATAAAGATTATAGATAATTTAAGAACAAGAATAAAAAAAGAAAAATTACAAGATGAAGAAGATGTAAAACAAGCGTTAAGAGAAGAAATGCAAAAAATATTAGATATTACAGATATAAGTTTGCATCTAAATACAAAACCATCTGTTATATTAGTTGTAGGAGTAAATGGAGTAGGAAAAACAACATCTATAGGAAAAATAGCCAACCGTTTAGCAAAAGATGGAAAAAAAGTAGTAGTAGCAGCAGCAGATACGTTTAGAGCAGCAGCAGTAGAGCAACTAGAAATATGGGCTAACCGTGCAGGAGCAGATATTGTAAAACGAGAAGAAGGAGTTGATCCAGCATCTGTAGTATATGATGCGATAAAAATAACAAAAGAAAAACAAGCAGATATATTAATTGTAGATACAGCTGGAAGGTTACATAATAAGAAATATTTAATGGATGAATTAAGTAAAATACAAAAAGTTATTAATAAAGAAATGGCAGAAGCAGATAAAGAAGTTTTACTTGTTTTAGATGGTTCAACAGGACAAAATGCAATCTCACAAGTAAAAGCCTTTAAAGAGGAAACTGATATTACAGGTTTAATTATAACGAAATTAGATGGAACGGCTAAAGGTGGAGTAGCAATAGGAATAGTTTCTGAAAACCAAATTCCAATCAAATTTATAGGTGTTGGAGAGCAGATTGATGATATGGAAATTTTTAATTCAGAAGATTTTGTAAAAGCTATAATCTAGGAGAGTAAAGGGGATACAATAAGGGAGGTAAAAGCGTGGAAAAAGACCAAGAAAACGTAAAAAAAATAGACAACGCAAAAGCTGAGAACATAGTACAAACTAAAGAAGAAATCAATGATAAAATTAGCGAAGATAACAAGAAAAAGAAAAATAGTAAAGTAAGAATGATATTAGTTATCGTATTTTTACTATTATTTGCTATGGTTAGCTATGTTCAATTAAGAGGAAGCTACTTAGAATACCTAGAATTAGGTGAGAATTATACAAGCATTTTCTATACAAATTTGACTTATAAATATGCTATTATGGCAATTAATTTTGTAGTTTTATATTTTATTATATATTTAACGAACAGAGGGATAAGAAAAGGACTAAAACCTTTCTTTGAGAAAGAGAAAAAGGAAATGCCAAAACTACCAAACAAATCATTGGCGTTAGTGATATCAGCAATTGTAAGTATTGTAGTATCAGCTGTATTTATGCAAAAAATCATGTTAGTCATGAACGGAACAGCTTTTGGAATTCAAGACCCAATATTTGGATTAGATATTTCTTATTATATGTTCCAAAAACCAGTGTTTGAAGCATTTGCTTTATATTTTGTAGTGCTTTTTGTAGGATTATCAATTTACATGGCATTATATTATGTTATTACTTTCAATCGTTACTTTGATGGAATAGATGGCAAAATGTTAAGAGAAAGCTTGTTTATGAAAAAATTAACAAGAAATGTCTTACTTATTATGATTGGAATAGCAGTAATTACTATATTAAACACACAGAATATGATGTTTGGAAAAATACTAACAATTAACGAGGACCTTGATATTGTAGGAGCTGGAATGACAGAAGCTACATTGAAATTATGGGGATATGTTATTTTTGCTTTTATTATAGTTATTTTTGCATATAGAGCAATAAAATATTTTAAACAAGGAAAAACAAGTAAGGTGTTAAAAAATCTTGCTGTTATACCTGGATATTTAGTTGTACTATTTGTAGTAATGATGATTTTTGATTTAGCATATGTTAGTACAAATGAACTAGATAAAGAAAAAGAATATATTGCAGAAAATATAGAAAATACAAAAAGTGCATATAATATTAATATAGAAGAAGAAAATTTAGAAAATTCAGGTACTATTACAAATGAAGAGGTAGAAGAAAGTAGTAATGTAATTAATAATATACCAATTATCAGTAAAGATGCAGTGTTAAAAACTTTAGAAGATAGCCAAACTGTAACTGGATATTTTGTTTATCCAAATGCAAATTTAGCAAAATATGAAGTAGATGGGAAAGAACAATTAGTATATGTGGCTCCAAGAGAAATAACAAATTCAGGAAGAACATATAATAATAAAACATATGAATATACACATGGTATGGGAGAAATAATTGCATCAGCAACAGAAAGTACACAAACAGGAAATGTGCAATATGTTCAAAAAGATGTATCAGGAAAAGATGAAAAAATAGAAATTTCTGAACCACGTATTTATTTCGGAACAGAAACAAAGGAAACTATTGCAACAAATGCAAAAAATAAACAAGAATATGATTATACAGATGAGAATGGAACAGACTACGTATCAACTTACAATGGAAAAGCAGGTCTACAATTAGGATTTTTAGATAGATTGATATTAGGAATTACTAAAGGAGATATAAATTTAGCTTTTTCAGGAGAAATAACAAGTGATAGTAAAATTTTAATTAATAGAGATGTCATAACAAGAGCGAAAAAGGCACTTCCATATCTAATTTATGATGAAAATCCATATACAGTTATAACAGATGAAGGAAAAATTGTATGGGTAATAGATGCATATACAGTATCTTCTAGCTATCCATATTCACAATATACAAGTATAGAACATGATGGAATAAAACAAAATATAAATTACATAAGAAATTCAGTAAAAGTAATTATAGATAGTTATGATGGAACTATGTCATATTATATAACAGACAGAACAGACCCAATAGCTATGGCATATAGAAATATTTATAAAGACTTATTTGTAGATTTAGATGAACAAATACCAGAAGATATAGCAAGTCACTTTGTATATCCAGAATTTTTATATAATGTACAAGCTGAAATATTAAAAGTATATCATAATGTAAAAACAGATGTATTATATAGAGCTGATGACTTATGGGATATCGCAAAATATAATAGTGTTAAGTCAACAAAATCAACAGGAACTTATATGGAACCATATTATACAATGGTTAAGACATCTTCTGGCGAGCAATTAGGTTTAGTACAAATATATACACCATATGAAAAGCAAAATATTATAGCTTATTTAGTAGGAAGCAATGATAAAGGAAGTAATCAATTAAAACTATATAAATTTTCTGCAGATAGTAATATTGTAGGACCAATGCAATTAGATAAGCAAATAGAAGAAGATGAAGCTATATCAAGTGAATTAGAAACATTAAATGTTACTGGAACGAAATTAACAAAGCAAATGATAATAGTACCAATAAATAATACTTTATTGTATGTTGAACCTATTTATCAAACTATGCTAAATGAATCAGAAGTACCAGTACTAAAAAAGGTAGTTGTAGCATCAGGAAATAAAGTAGCAATAGGAGACACATTATCAAAAGCACTAGAAAATTTACTTTCAAAATATGCAGTAGACATAGAAGTAGAAAACACAGAGGATATAGATGGTTTGATTGAAGCAATTATAAAAGCAAATAATAATTTAATTGAATCAAATCAAAACAATGATTGGGAAATGATGGGAAAAGAGATTAAAAAACTTCAAGATTTAGTAAGTTCATTAGAACAAATGAAAGAAGAGGAAGAGACAAATACTACTACAGATGCAACAAATGAGATACAAAATAATACAGAAAATAATATAGTAAACGAATAAAAAATTAGAAAAAAATCCACCATAAAATAAAGGTGGATTTTTTATGTTTGTAAGAAAGAAGAAAATAAATATACTAAACCAATCAATTGATAAATTAAGTAAAATACTAGAAGAAGGAAATTTTGTGGAATTAACCTATATTTTTGGAAGCAGAAAAGAAATTATTGTAAGAAATCTGATTTCTGGAATATTTAGAGGAATTGGAATAGGTATAGGAGTGACAGTAATAACCGCAATTCTAGTTATATTACTTCAAAAAATTGTTACTTTAAATATACCAATTATAGGAGAGTATATTGCAGACATTGTAGAGATAGTAGAAAGAAGTAGATAATTATCTACTTTCTAATAATTCATATTGTGTTTCATCTGGTTCTTTCATATCATCATCTGTTACGGTCCCAAAAGAATATGTATATTCTCTTTTGAATTGTTTTTGTTCACCATTCTCTTCATAAAATTCAACAACTTGTAATGTTATTCCAGTTTCTTTTTCTATATAAGCTTTTATATTTGTTGTGGTTTCTCCATATAAAAAATTAGAGTTATATTTGCCACTTAAAACATAGCATTCTTTTCCATTAATGTTTTCTGTTACTATTTTTGAAGTTATACTGTTAAATAGTAATTCTAAAAATGAGTTTGCTTCTGTATAACTAGTAAACATAGGATAATATGTTTGGGCATCTCCATTTGATTCTTCAGAAATAGTTAAGGTTTTATGACCATTTTCTTCTGAGAACACTTTTCTTTCATTTGGATAGATATATTGAATAATTTTTGTGGTTCCATCTAAGGATAGCATAACATTTTTTTCTATACCATCTTTATAATATTTTTCAAGATTTCCTAGTACTGCAATTGAATAATCCATAGTAGTTTTTTCATAAATATTACTTTGTTGTCTAGATTCATTTAGTTTATTTTCTAATGAGTACATAATAATCATTTTTCTTACAGTAAATGCTAAAAAGATTAAAAACAGAATGATTACTATAATTAAAATTTTTTTCCATAATTTCATTTTTTTCTTTTCCATAAAAATCCCCCTTTTCTTTCGTAAGACTCGTAAATGATAATTTGATTATAACATATGTAATATATTTTTTACAAATATTAATTAATAAATTAGAACAAATTTCCATTTCTTAAAATTTTACTTTCTTGAAAGATAAAATTGTGATATGATAAGAAAAAAGGAAAAATATGGAGGTAAATAATGGTACAACACATATCAATAAGAGTTCCATGGCATGATAATAACTGGAATGGGAAAGTTTGTGAACATCCTTGTGAAAATGTATATTGCATGGCCTTAAAAAATATTCATGAAAATAAAAAAGAAGAAAATGAACTTGCAAACAAAGAAATGAGAGGGATTGAAAATAGACTGCCTTGTATTGAAGAAAGTGGAGCTTTTATGTCTGAGAGCAAATTAGAAAGAAGCACAATTCACCCTTATGCTTTAAATAATAATAAAGAACATAGACATTTTAGAGAAACTATGTTAGAATATCCAGCTTATACTTTAGTTGCTAGACTATATAGATGGGTTATGAGAAGTCAAATAAAAGAAATTGATAAGATATATAAAACAGGTTATAAGGAAGAATATGAACCAAAATTGGGATTTGACACGAGTTGGTTGCAAGATGCAAGAAATCATAAAGCAATATTTGATACTTTTTATAAAGACGTAAAACCAGAAGAATCATTATGCATAGTTTATGCAAAACAAGTTCCTTTTATAGAAGAGTCAAGAAGGATTATTATTGGAATAGGAAAAGTAAAACAAATTATAGATGCAGTAGAACATAATTATGATAAAAATATGGCTAATCCATTAAGAGCATTAACCTGGGAAACTATGATAAGACATTCGATAAGAGAAAATTGTGAAGACGGATTTATTTTTCCATATAAGGAAATGATGGAATATGCTAAAGAGCATCCAGAATTTGATATGAAAGAAATAACAGTATTTGCACCAGAAGATAGTTATGGCGAGTTTTCATATGCGACAGAACATGTAAAATATGATTCCATAATAGATATTATAATGCAAAGTATAAAAGCATTTTCTAAAATAAAAGAATGCATTGATGGTCCATGGGATAAGTGTATAAATTGGCTAAATAATCAATTAGAAAAGGTATGGAAGGATAGAGGTGCATTTCCTGGGCTTGGAGAAATGTTTTGTGCTATTAAATTTAGATATGGAATGCTAATTGCAAGAGAAATAAAAAATAACTATAAAGCAGATATTAATTATTGGAGTTATATTAATAAAGTAATAGAAAGTCCAGACAAATATTTGTCAAAAGAAATTGCGGAAAGTATTACACAAACAAATAAAGATACATATTTGAATTTATCAAAAAATAGAAAAGAGTTATTTAAATTGCTTTCTAGATTTGACATAACAATAGAGCAGGCAAATTTGATTTTTAACCAAGAAGAAAGAGAAAAAGAACATATTAATTTTACAGATGAAGAAATTTTAGAGAACCCATATATATTATATGAAAAAACAATTGAATTAGAAAAAGAAAAAAATATCTCAATCAAGAAAGTAGATTTGGCAGTATTTCCAAATGTAGAGATAAGAAAAAATTTCCCTTTAGAAGAAATATCAAGAGTAGAAAATTTTGATGATAGAAGAAGAATAAGAGCTATTATTATGAACATATTAGAAGAAGCTTCACAAAAAGGAAATACAATATTACCAGTAAATGAATTAGTAAGAGAAATAAATGAAAAGTCCTTAGACGAATTTCAAGTAAATAGAGATATTTTAGATAGCATAGATGAATTCTTACAAGAAGAGATAACTATAAAAATAAAAAATAATGAAAAATATTATAAGTTAAATAGATATGAAGAAATAGATGATCTAATTAGAAAGCAAATTAACAAAAGAATAAATAATCAAAATGCACATGAAATAGAAGTGGATTGGAGAAAGAAAATAGATGAAGAATTTGGTGAAATAGAAGATGAAAATGAGAATAAAGCAAGAGCAGAAAAAGCAGAAGCATTAAAAATGTTAGCGAAATCAAGTATAGCTGTTTTAATAGGTGGAGCTGGAACAGGGAAGACAACTGTTTTATCATTTTTATGCCAAGAGCCACAAATAAGAGATGCTGGAATTTTGTTACTGGCACCAACAGGAAAAGCAAGAGTTAGAATGCAAGAAACAATTGGAAATGAAAAACAGAAATTTAAGGCACAAACGATAGCTCAATTTTTAATGAAAAGTGGAAGGTATAATGGAAAAACAGGAAGATACAGATTATCTAATTTACCTCAGGAAAATGTACCAGATACTGTTATTATAGATGAATGTTCTATGCTAACCGAAGAAATGCTTGGAGCGGTAATACAAGCAACTAGAAGAGCTAAAAGAATTATTTTAGTAGGGGATGAAAATCAATTGCCACCCATAGGGGCAGGCAGGCCTTTTATAGATTTAATAAGTTATTTAACAAAGTCTGTTGTAGATGGTAAATGGCCATGTATTAGAAATAATTATGCAAAATTGCAAATTACAAGAAGACAAAAAGAATCTAATAGATTAGATGTTGAATTATCTAAATGGTATATGAATAATGAAAAACATAGAGATGAAACAGTATTTGAAAGAATGCAAAGAAATGAAGATAAAAATATAAGTTTTAAAAGATGGGAAAGTTATGAAGAATTAGAAAAACAAATATTAGAAACTATAAAAGAAGAATTAGGAATGGAAAATATTGATGATGAAATAACTTTTAATAAATCTTTAGGAGCGGTAGAAAAAAACGGATACTGTTATTTTAATTTACCTGGTTGTGCAAAGTTTATAGATGAATGGCAAATTTTAGTACCTGTAAGAAATAATGTTCATGGTGTTGTACATATTAATCAATTAATTCATGAAAAATATAGAAAAAGCTATATAGATTTAGCAAGAAGAACATATAACAAAAAAATCCCTAAAGATTTAGGAATAGAAAATATCGTTTATGGAGACAAAGTAATTAATGTAAAAAATGAACAACATAAAGCATATCCAGAAGATATAAATGCTCTTAATTATATTGCTAATGGAGAAATTGGTATGGCAGCAACTAAGTGGGGAGAAAAAGAATATTTACATGTAGAATATAGTTCCCAACAAGGATATACATATTCATATAATCCATCTTATGGAGCTTCAGAAGATGGAGAAATGCCATTAGAATTAGCGTATGCTTTAACAGTACATAAAGCACAAGGAAGTCAATTTAAGACTGTAATATTAGTTTTAGCGGAACCATGTAGATTAATTTCAAAAGAAATGATGTATACAGCATTGACAAGACAAACGCAAAAACTAGTCATATTGTATAATGATGAACCATATAAATTGCGAAATTATTCTACCGCAGAATATTCTGAAATAGCAAAAAGATATACAGACTTATTTGAAATGCCAAACATTATAAAAGTATCAGATTGCTATTATGAAGATAGGTTGATTCATAGAACAGTGAGAGGAGAGTTAGTTAGGTCAAAATCAGAGGTAATTATTGCTAATATGTTATTAGAGAAAGGTGTTTATTATGAATATGAAAAAGCATTAGATATAGGAGGAGTTAAAAAATTACCAGACTTTACGATAGAAGATGCAGCAAAAACTTATTATTGGGAACACTGTGGAATGATGAATGATGAAGAATATAGAAAAAAATGGGAAATGAAGAAGCAATTTTATGAGCAAAATGGAATTATAGAAGGCGAGAATTTAATTGTGACTTTTGATGATGAAAATGGAGGTATTGATTCGAAGAAAATAAAAGAAATTATGGATAGATATTTCTAAAATCTAACAAAATAAAAAATAAATAAAAAGTAAAGTCAGATGACTTTACTTTTCTAATTTATGAAATACTTTCTTTCCTTTTTTTAAGATAGCATATCCAGCTGAAAAATCTTTGTCAGAAAGAGTGTAATTTATATCTGTAATTTTTTCATCATTTAAAGAAATTCCGCCTTGATTAATTAAAGTTCTAGCTTGTCCTTTAGATGGTGCAATACCACTAATAACAATTGCATCTACAATTGAAATGTTACTATTATCAATTTTTGTAGTTGGCATATTATCTAAGCTTCCTTGACCATTAAATAGTGCATTAGAAGCTTCTTCAGCTTCTTTAGCTTCTTCTTCACCATGAATTAATTTTGTGATTTCGAAAGCAGCAACTTTTTTTGCTTCATTAATTTTTTCATCCTTTAAAGAAGCAAGTTCGTTTATTTTATCCATTGGTAAGAATGTCAACATTTTTAAAACAATTTCAACACTACTATCTTCGATATTTCTCCAGTATTGATAAAATTCGTATGGAGAAGTTTTAGTAGGATCTAGCCATAAAGCACCTTTTTCTGTTTTTCCCATTTTCTTACCTTCTTTTGTTGTAAGAAGTTTAAAGGTTAAACCAAAAGAATCATTTTTACCAATTTTTCTGATTAGTTCAACACCACCAATAATATTAGACCATTGGTCATTTCCACCCATTTGAAGTTTACATCCATATTTATTATATAGGTATAAAAAGTCATAAGATTGCATTAACATATAACTCATTTCAAAAAAGGTTAAACCAGTTTCTAATCTTTGTTTATAACATTCGGCAGCAAGCATTTTATTAACTGAAAATAAACTACCAATTTCACGCATGAAATCAACAAATTTTAAATCTAATAACCAATCAGCATTATTAACAATAATTGCTTTATTTTCACCTTCAAAACTAACAAACCTTTCAATTTGTTTTTTGATAGATTCAA
>CALYAH010000120.1 GCA_944393455.1 uncultured Clostridia bacterium | reverse complement strand
CATAGCAATCAAGTGGCATATCCAATTCTTTCATTCTACTTAATAATTTATCATAATCTTCTTCTCTTTGACTACCACCAATAATTTCTCCAATTCCTGGAACTAATAAATCAGTAGCTGCCACAGTTTTTCCATCTGGATTTAATTTCATATAAAATGCTTTTATGTCCTTTGGATAGTCAGTAACAAATACAGGTCTTTTAAATACATTTTCACACAAATATCTTTCATGTTCTGTTTGTAAGTCAACACCCCAAGAAACTTTGTATTCAAACTTATCATTATGTTTTTCTAATTCTTTTATGGCATCAGTATAAGTAATTCTAGCAAAATCAGAAGTTATAACATGATTTAGTCGTTCTAATAATCCAGTATCAATGAATTTATTAAAAAATTCCATTTCTTCTGGACAATTATCTAAAACATATTGGAAAATGTATTTTACCATATCTTCTGCTAATTCCATATCATCTTCTAAATCTGCAAAACATATTTCAGGTTCTATCATCCAAAATTCAGCAGCATGTTTTACAGTATTAGAGTTTTCAGCTCTAAATGTAGGTCCGAAAGTATAAACATTACAAAAGCTTTGAGCAAAAGTTTCTGCGTTTAATTGTCCACTAACGGTTAAATGAGCTGGTTTTCCAAAAAAGTCTTGAGAAAAATCTACTTGTCCATTTTCCAGTTTTGGAACATTGCATAAATCAAAAGAGATAACATTAAACATTTCTCCAGCACCCTCAGCATCACTTCCTGTAATTAAAGGTGTATGAACATAAACAAATCCTCTTTCTTGGAAGAATTTATGGATAGCATATGCTAAAACACTTCTAACTCTGAAAACAGCATTAAAAGTATTTGTTCTTGGGCGAAGGTGACTAATAGTCCTTAGATATTCAAAAGAGTGTTTTTTCTTTTGAAGAGGGTAAGTAGTATCAGCTAAACTTTCTATTTCAATTTTAGTTGCTTGTATTTCAAAAGGTTGTTTTGCGTTTTCAGTTAAAACAAATGTACCTGTTACTTTAATAGAAGAACTAAGAGTTAATTTTTTTATTTCATTAAAGTTCTCTAATTTGTCAGTAAAAACAATTTGAATATTTTTAAAGAAAGTACCATCATTTAATTCAATAAATCCAAATGTTTTAGAATCTCTTACAGTTTTTACCCAACCTTCAAGTGTTATTTCTTTGTTTGCAAATTTTTCAGTTTCCCTGTGTAGTTTCTTTACAGTTATTTCTTTCATAAGCTTTCCTCCGTTATTCATATTTCACATATTATATGACATTATTGAAAAAATTTCAATAGGTATAAGTTTTTAGTTTTGTTTTTGAAAAAAGTAAAAGATAGGTAAATTGACGTATTATGTTATCTGTGATAAAATATTATGTGAACGTGTGTATAATAAGTTCGTGTAGTCAACTGACTAAGGAGGTACAAAAATGAACAGAAGACAAAATACAAACTTATCTATCTATATCCAAAATAGAGGAGTATTGCCAGAACATGTTATGACCAAAACTAATGAAGAGATAAATACATCTCAGGATTTAAGATATTGGTATAAAAAGCATGGAGAGCATATCTCTTTAGCAGAGCTTAGAGAACTCTGTAATGTAGTATTCATCTTAAAAGACGTAGTATATGTGTCAGAGGACATGGTAATTGAAGACTTAATAGGGTTAAAAAGCATAAAAAAGATTTTTAAAATGTATGGAGAAATAAAAAAGAGAGATGTGGAAGCATTTTTAGAAAAAGGAACTATGATTTTTGATGTTAACCATTTCGAAAATGAAAGTGTACTCGGTATGGACATGGACAATTACATTATTTCAATTGTGGATAGATTTAATTATGAAAGAAAAATGAATACTAAAATTGTAAAAGCAGAGTTTTTAGATGAGAATGATGAAAATATTTCTGATGAACTTTATGAAAAGTTTTTTGGAAATCTAGAAGCTCCAGAAGATGAAGAAAACGATGAAGAAGTAGAATTATCAAAATATGATGATAAATACTTTGAGTTAGAAAATGAATATGGAGATTTATATTAGTAGCTTGTTGTTCAAGCTACTTTTTACATGTGTTTTAGTTGAGAAATAAGTTTATAAACTAAAAATGTACAAAAATGGTAATTAATTTTAAATATACTTGCAAGTAGACATAAAATGTGGTACAATATTTATTATTAAACTGTATGAATATATCCTAATACAAGATGATATAAGGCAGTTTAAAATAGAAAATGGAGGATATTATAATGAAAGCGAAAGAAGGAATTAAATTAACTTTAATGGACAAATTGAATTTTCTAAGAGCGAAACGGAAAGGTCTAAAACATGAGACCTTGGAGAAATTATTAGAAGTTGCTGCAAAAAATGGAGAAAATAGCATAGAATGTATCATTGTTGATAATGAAATGATATATATTTCTTTTTCAAAGGATAATGTGATATATAGGATAGAAAAAAATATAGAAACTGTTCAATATATCAATTGTACAGATGAAAAAGAGGAAGTATATATTAGAAAAGGAAGAGAAAATTCTATTCAACTCCACTTCAGTAATTTTGATGTAAAAGCAACATCGATAAGAAAAACAGATGAAAATATCATTGACGATTTAAATCAGTATATAAAACTTATCAATGATAAGCTAAAATACCAGGACTTAAAAAACATATCAATGTATATGTGTGAACTCTTGCATCCAATTGTGTTAGAAGTAACCGAAGAGTTACATGACTTGCGATGGATTGTAGAGAGTGTTACGTATACAAAAGATATGCAATTAGCTTCTATAATATACAGAGAATATTATGATGATATTCAAGAATATAAGGAAATATTCTATGATAATGAGGAGTTAATCATACGGTACCATGAATATGGCGCAGATGAGAGCCATTCTAAAGTACAAGTAGATGCAAGTTTTTTATATTTTGAAGTTACAAATACTCAAAATACAGCGCCTTGGTATAAGGAATTAAAACATATCTCACGTAATTTTATCATGGAGTTTGATAAAGAAGACAACTATATAAAAGGAATTATCAAACGAACAAGGCTTAATAAAAAAATTAAAGATCTTATTTTTAAGGAGGAGGAAGAAGCTCTTCGAAGATTTAATGAAAGAAAAATTAGTCAGTAATACTGGCTAATTTTTTACTTTTTATAAAATCTATGATATAAAATAATAAAAGGAGGGGTTTTATGGATTACGTAATAAGAAAAGCAACTAAAAAAGATGTTGAAGGAGTATGGAATATAGGTAATAATGTATCTGAATTTAAAACAGCTGAAAATGTAGTAATATTTTGGCCTAAGGAAACATTAGAAAATTGTGTGGATAAAAAAGATATATTGTTTTATATTGTAGAAATAGAAAGTAAGATAATAGGCTTTACAATTGTCAATTTAAATCAATCATTAGGAAAAGCAGAAATAGAAAATATTTATATAATGAAAGAATATAGAAAAAAAGGAATTGGGAAAAAAATGTTAGAGAAAATATTAGAAGAGTTAAAAATAAGAAAGTATAATAATGTTAATTCTTTAGCAGATGAAGCAATTGAATTTTATAAGCATAATGGATTTTCTAAAGGAAAAAACTTTGCATGGATGGATATGGTTTTATCAGAAAATTTTAAAAGTCAAAAGTTCTAGAATTTAATATTCTGGAACTTTTTAATATTCACTTTTTACGTAAAGAAAACCTAACATAGAGAAAAATACAGTGAAAGGCGGCACAAATATGTCAGAGTACATAATAAAAGGGGGAAGGAAACTAGAAGGAGAAGTAAACATTTCAGGTTCTAAA
>CALYAH010000119.1 GCA_944393455.1 uncultured Clostridia bacterium | reverse complement strand
AAAAAGTTGTAGACCAAGTTATTGAATTATTTATTGAATTAGATGCAAGTGATGAGCAATTAGAATTTCCTGTTGTATATGCTTCTGCAAAAAATGGAATTGCAAAAATGAATTTAGCAGATGAAACAACAGATCTATCATGTTTATTTGAAACAATAATAAACACAATCCATGCACCAAACTGTGATGAAGAAGGACCAGCTCAAATGCTAGTTTCTAATATTGATTATGATGACTATGTTGGAAGGATTGCAGTAGGAAGAGTAGAAAGAGGTAGTATAAAAACTGGAATGCCAGTTTCTATCTGTGGAAAAGAAGATAAAATTTCGCAAGGAAGAATTGCAAAAGTTTATACACATGTTGGATTAAATAAAGTAGAAGTTGAAGAAGGAAAAGCAGGTGATATAATTGAACTTGCAGGACTTCCTGATATCAACATAGGAGATACAATTTGTGATTTTAATCATCCAGAAAAAATCCCATTTGTAGATATTGATGAACCAACTGTATCGATGACATTTAGTGTAAACAATGGACCTTTTGCAGGAAAAGAAGGACAATTTATTACATCAAGACATATCCGTGACAGATTATTTAAAGAATTAGAAAGAAATGTTTCTTTAAGAGTAAAAGAAACTGATTCACCAGATTCTTTTGAAGTGTCAGGAAGAGGAGAATTACATCTATCTGTACTAATTGAAACAATGAGAAGAGAAGGATTTGAACTTTTAGTATCTCGTCCAAAAGTTATTTATAAAGAAATAGATGGGGTAAAATGTGAACCAATCGAATTATTAGTAGTAAATGTGCCAGATGACTGTGTTGGAAATGTTATTGAAAAACTAGGAAGAAGAAAAGCAGAAATGGTGAATATGGAACCAGCAGAGACAGGTCATACAAAAATAGAATTTAAAATACCAGCAAGAGGGTTAATTGGATATAGAACAGAATTTTTAACTGACACTAAAGGTGAAGGAACAATGAATCATATCTTTGATTCATATGAACCATTTAAAGGTGAGATTCAAGCAAGAGTAAGAGGAACTATTATAGCATTTGAAAACGGAAAATCAGTAACATATGGACTATACAATGCACAAGACAAAGGAGACTTATTTATTCGGACCTGGTGTAGAAGTATATGAAGGAATGATAGTAGGACTAAATTCAAGAGGAGAAGATTTAGCAATAAATGTATGTAAAGAAAAACATTTAACTAACACAAGAGCTTCTGGTTCAGATGAAGCACTACGTTTAGTACCACCAATTCAAATGTCATTAGAAAAAGCAATTGAATTTATACAAGATGATGAATTAGTTGAAGTAACACCAAAATCTATTCGTCTAAGAAAAAAGATATTAGACAGTAAAGAGAGAGAAAGAGCAGCTAGAAATAGTAATAAATAATTAAAAACAGAAGATTTTCATATAAAGAGAATCTTCTGTTTTTATTTGTAAAAATTGACATAATGTAGATTATAATTTATAATAGAAGAGAAGTAAAAAAAGAAGAGGGGAAAATGGAAATAAACAATATAAATATAAGTACAACAAATGAAATACAGAGTTTAATGAGAGAAGGAAAATTTAAAGAGGCTGAAAAAATTTTAGAAAGGGCTATGAGAACTACTAACAATCCAAAATTTAAAAGTTTACATGTAAAATTAAATATGGTTGAAGGAAAGTATGAAAAAGCTATAAAATTGGTAAATAAATATATTAAAGAATATCCATATGATGGAACTTTTATTGCTCAAAAGGTAGAAGCACTTGTAGGAAATGGAGAAATGCAACTAGCTAAAGAACTATTAGAATGGTTAGTAAATAATGGTTTAGAAGACAAAAGACTTTTATTACAATTAAAAAGTATAGCAATAGGAGAAAATGATTTAGAAAAAGAAGAAAAAATAGAACAAAGACTACGAGAAAATGATGAGAGAATAATAAAAAAAATAAAAAGTTTAGAGAAAGATAATGTGCAGCCAAGAACCAAAAGAAATATGGAAAAGAGAGAATTGCGTAGCAAAATTTACCAAAAGAATCAAGATATGAAACAAAAAATACAAGACCTAAACTTAAGAACTCTTTTAGGTGATAAGAAAATAACAGAAAAAGAAATAAAAGAAATTCAAGAGTATTTTGTTGGCATGACAAAGTTTGGCATAATTGAAGGAAAGATGAAAACAGAAGATATTCAAAAAATAGTAAAAAGCTATAAAAAAGTAGGAGAAAATAGACAAGCAAAATCTTTTTTAGAAGAATTGGATTCGATAAGTTACGTATTTTCAGATGATGAAATAAAACAAATACAAAAAATCAAGCAGGAAACTAAAAAAGTAAATTTTGATGATTATGTTGCCAAAGTAAATAATAAAATAAAAAAACATCCAATTACAGGAGTAGATATTATTCAAATTATGAATAAGATAAATAAACTACAAGGAGATACACTAGAAAAAAGAATACTAGCTATTAAGTTGTTTGACAGTATTGGTCATAGTGCATATAAAGAAGGAGCAATAAAAAAAGCACAAAAAGGAATAAAAACAGAAGAAGAAAAAGATTTAGTAAATAAAGCTATTGCAATAATAGAAAAACAAAAGGTAGATAGCATAATTACAGAAGATAAGAATATTGAACAACCAGGAGAAAACATAGGAGGAGATAGTAGATAACATGAATAAACAAGAATTAGAAAAAATAAAACAAAAAGCATTAGAAGAACATATTCCAATTATTATGGATGATACATTAGAAATAATGGAAAAATATTTGAAAGAAGAAAAACCAGCTAGAATATTAGAAATAGGAACAGCAGTAGGATATTCAGCTATATGTTTTACAGAATTTTTAGATAAAGATGGTGTGATTGATACAATAGAAAGAGAAGAAGAAAGGGTAGCCAAAGCAAGAGAAAACATTAAAAAAGTTGAGGTAGAAGAAAAAATTAACATCTATGAAGGAGATGCAGTAGAAATTTTACCAACTTTAAATGAAAAATATGATGCCGTATTTATTGATGCAGCAAAAGGAAAATATCCTTTCTTTTTAAAAGAATCATTAAGGATGATAAAACCAAATGGAATTATTTTTGCAGATAATATTTTATATAAAGGATATGTATTAAGTGATTACAATAAACATAAACAACGTACAGCAGTTAGAAATTTAAGAGAATATATTAAAGAAGTAAGCGAAAATCCAAATCTAGAAACAGAGATTTTAGAAGTTGGAGATGGATTAGCTATTAGTAGAATGAAGAAGCAATTATAAAATATAAAAAGACCACCTATTTCCTATAACTGGATTTAGGTGGTGGATTTTTTTAGTTTTAGAAAATTAACAGTTAAAAAGACCATCTTTAAACTTTTGAATTAAACTGATAGTTTTGGCATCATGAGATGCCGTAAATATCAAGTTATTTTCAATGATTTCAACATCGAACTCGCAATGCATAGAAATGCAATAGTTTAATGTGGATACAGCATTCCTATTATCAGCTAAATGCGTTTTACTCAAACATGCAAACGCATTTCGCTTTTGTCCCTGGCAATCATACACATATATTCTATTACCGGCTCGCCAACCGATAATAAATGATGCCTTTTCTTCGCTTAATAGAAGAAATGATGCCACAAATTTATACAATTGTGCAGTCTTTTTTTCTAAAACTAAATATACTTTTAAGGTTTTCATAATAAAGCTCATCCTTTCTATAGTTTAACCTTACTTTATATTATAACATAAAGTGGACATAAATACAAAAAATAAAAAATATCAAATGTAAAATTAATTGACAATAAACAAAAAGGCTTATATAATATTATGGGAAAAATAAGAAATTGGAGACGATAAAATGAAAGAAGTAGAATTATTAGCACCAGCAGGTTCTTTTGAAAAGGCAAAAATAGCATTTTTATATGGAGCAGATGCAGTATATGCAGGAACATCATCATTATCACTCAGAACAAGAGCAGACATGCAAGATGATGATTTAGAAAATACAATAAAATATGCACATAGTATAGGAAAAAAAGTATATGTAACACTAAATATTTTTGCCTGGGATGAAAAATACGAAGAAATTATTGAAATGGCAAAAAAATTAGAAGAGTTAAAACCAGATGGAATAATTGCAGCAGATGGAGGCGTTATAGATATATTAAAACAATATGCACCAAGTGTAAAAATAAATGTAAGTACACAAGCAAACATAGTAAGCTTACACTCTGCTAATTTTTGGTATAAAAATGGAGCAAAAAGAATGATTATGGCAAGAGAAATGAATAAAGAACAGTTAAAATACATTATGGAACACAAACCAGAAGGTATGGAAATTGAAATATTTGTTCATGGAGCTATTTGTTTTGCATACTCAGGAAGATGTTTCTTAAGTGATTTTTTATCTTGTAGAAGTGATAACTTAGGAGACTGTGTTCAAAGCTGTAGATGGTCATATAATTTATATGCAGAAGAAAAAAATAATCCAGGAGAATTTATGCCAATTGAAACAAATGAATATGGAACCAGTATTTTTTCATCTAAAGATTTATGCCTAATAAAAGAAATACAAGAAATAATAGATATGGGAATTGATAGCTTAAAAATAGAAGGCAGACTAAAAACGGAATATTATTTAGCAAGTGTAATAAATGCTTATAGAAATGCAATTGATGATTACAAAAAGGACCCACAAAATTATGATTATACTAAATACCTAGAAGAGTTAGAAAAGGTAAAAACAAGAGGGTTAACTACATTTTATTTTAATGATAGAACTAACAAAGATATTCAAGAATATAGTGGAAGACAATATAATGAAAATTATGAGTTTGGTGGAAAAGTAGTAGAATATAATGAAAATATGTCAACAATAGAAATAAAAAACAAATTTATGATAGGAGACATATTAGAAATTATTGTGCCAAATCAAATTAAGCCAGTAGAGTTTAAAATAGAAAAGCTTTATGATGAAGAGACAAATGAACCAATTAGCGAAGTAAGTCCAGGAGTAAAGGGACAAAAAGTAAAAATGAAATTACCAATAAAATGTGAAAAAGATTGGATAATAAGAAGAAAAAAATAAAAAAAGGCCACACTTGTAAGAAGTGTGGCTGTTCCATGTTATCTTAAATTCTTAAATTAGGAAAACTAAATGGCTAATAGTATGTTATGACAACATGGAAATGGGTGTCGGTATTTACCGACGTTTTTATGCTCAATTTATATGTCATATGTTATATGTTATATGTTATTTGTATATTGAGGCTTAAATTAATGGTTGAGCATAAAAACCCCCATAGCATCACGCCATTGGTATAGCTATTATACACCATAAAAGTGATTATGT
>CALYAH010000118.1 GCA_944393455.1 uncultured Clostridia bacterium | reverse complement strand
TGTGTCTATTTTCTTTCTGTTTGGTGGAAGTTCATCAATAATAGATATATCTAAGTCTCCATATAAAATCAATGCCAATGTACGTGGAATTGGTGTTGCTGTCATAACTAAAACATCTGGATTTTTTCCTTTTTCTGCAATTCTAGTTCTTTGTTTAACTCCAAATCTGTGTTGCTCATCTGTTACAACTAAACCTAAATTTTTAAATAGCACATTTTCTTCAATAATAGCATGTGTTCCAATTAATATATCGATTTCTCCATTTTTTAATCTTTCTAATATATCCTCTTTTTTCTTTTTTGTAATTCCTGAAATTAATAATTCACATCTTATTTCTAATTTTTCTAGAATATTTTTAAAATTTTCTAAATGCTGTGTTGCAAGTATTGCTGTCGGAGCCATGATAGCAGCCTGATATCCAGATTTTACAGCTTTATAGGCTGCGCACATTGCAACTACTGTCTTACCTGAACCTACATCTCCTTGTAATAGTCGATTCATTGACTTTTCTGATTCCATATTGTTATCAATTTCTTCTAATACCCTTAATTGTGCTTTTGTTAAATTAAAAGGTAATGTATTAATAACTTCTGACATTTTTGCTTCTTTACTAAATCTAATTCCTTTTTCTTCATTCATATAACTATTTTTTAATTCTAATAGTGCTAACTGGACAGATAATAATTCTTCAAAAACTAATCTATTTCTCGCTATCTGAAAATCTTTTATTTCATCTGGAAAATGAATGTGTTTTGTGGCATCATTAATATTTTCTAATTTATATTCTTCTAGCAAATAGTTTGGCAATGTTTCTAATAATTTTTCATATACTTCTTGTATTGCCGCTTCCATTATTTTTCTTAAATTATTTTGAGATAAATTATAAGTTAAAGGATAAATTGGAATAATTCTACCTGTATTCTGAACATTTTCTATTTTATCAAAAACAGGAGAATTCATTGTTATTTTTCCTGTCTTCTTACTTATTTTTCCAAAAAATTTGTATTGATTCCCCACTATAAAATTGTTTTTTAAATAAGGCTGATTAAACCATGTAATTGTTGCTCCTCCTGTCTCGTCTCTTACCATTAAACGTTGCATTGTCTTTCCATTTAATCTAATATTTGTAACTCGACTACAAGCTATTGCTTCTATTAATACTTCTTCCCCATCTTCACATTGAGCAATATATTTTGGTTTGCTCCTGTCCTCATAGGTTCTAGGATAATATGTAATTAAATCTTTTAATGTAAATATACCTAATCTATTTAATAAAGTCACTCTAGTTGGACCTACTCCTTTTATATATTTTACATCTTTATTTAAATCAATCATTTATTTACTCCTATAATAATTTTATTGTATCTTATACAATTTAAAATCCAATCCGTCTGCGCTTACTAATTTAAAATCAATTCCAAAATATTTTCCCTCTACCGCTTCTTTAATAGAAGTACTATGTAAGTGGCCGTAAAAACATTTTTTTATTTTATATTTCTGCATAAGTTCAATAAATTCATTTGATTCATTTTTTATTATATTAGAACTGTTAATTGGTGGATAATGCATAAACAAAATAATTTCTTTGTCCTCTCCGTAAGTGGTAATACCATTTTGTATTGACAATTCTAGTCTTATAACCTCCCTTTTTAAAAGCCTTTTATCATCATTTTCCTCTGTTTGACTCCATCCTCTTGTTCCTGCAATAATACAATTTTCAAATTCATAGGCATTATTATAAATAAAATCTATATTTTTAAATTCATTCTGTTCTAAAAATTTTCTCATACTAGTAATTGTAGTCCACCAATAATCATGATTTCCTTTTAATAAAAATTTTTTACCTGGTAGATCATTTAAATATTCAAAATCCTTATCAGTATCTTTTAGATACATAGACCATGAAAAATCACCTGGTAATACGACTAAGTCATCCTCTTTTACATTTTCTATCCAATTCTTTTTTATCTTTTCTTCATGTCCTTCCCAATTATCGCCAAATATGCTCATTGGTTTATTCTCTTTAAAAGATAAATGTAAATCACCTATGGTATAAATTGACATATTACTCTCCTTTTATTTGTTCTTTTTTAATTTCTATTTTTTTAAGGATATGTCCCCAATTGGACATTTTTGTCCAAAAGGAAACGTCCCCAATTGGACATTAGGCATGGCGTTTAAGTCTAATTTATCTCTTTTTCCAGCTATATAGTTATAGTACCCTGCCGATGCTATCATAGCAGCATTATCTGTACATAGCTTTAAGTCTGGCATATATACTTCTATATCTTCTTTTTCGAGTTCTATAAATGCTTTTCTAATGTAAGAATTACTAGATACTCCTCCTGCTAATGTTATTTTTTTCAAGTCTGTTCTTTCTATTGCTTTTTTTACATTTTCCATTAATGTATCTGTTACATTTTTTTCAAAACTAGCACATAAATCTGCTTTATTGATATCCGGTGTTTTATGATGCAAATTTATAACCGCTGTTTTTATTCCACTAAAACTAAAATCTAAGGTATCATCACTAAAATGAGTTCTTGGTAATTCTATATTTGCTTGTCCTTTTTGTGCTAATTTATCTACTTTTGGTCCTCCTGGATATCCAAGACCAATTACTCTTGCTACTTTGTCAAAAGCTTCTCCGAATGGCGTCATCACGCGTTTTTCCGAAGTACTTCAAATTCTGTATAATCTTTTACATGCACTATTTGTGTGTTCCCACCTGACATCATAACACATATAAATGGTGGTTTTAAATCTTTATAAGTAATATAATTTGCTGCAATATGCCCTTGGATATGGTTTACCCCTACTAATGGTTTGTTAATTGCAAAACTTAGCGCCTTTGCATAAGAAAGCCCCACTAGTAAAGCTCCTACCAACCCTGGTCCATAGGTTGGCGTAATGGCATCAATATCATCCCAAGTAATTTTTGCTTCTTCTAATGCCTTTTTTGTTACACGTGATATTGCTTCTATATGATTTCTAGATGCAATTTCTGGCACTACACCACCATATTTTTCATGTATTGGTATTTGTGTATCGATTATATTTGATAAAACTTCTCGTCCGTTTTTTACAATTGCTACTGATGTCTCATCACAACTTGATTCGATCCCGCATTGTTAATATATCTTTTTTCATATTTGCTCCTTCTTTTATAAAAAATACAGGTTTTAGCTATTCATTTTAAGGAATAGCCAAAACCCGCTTATTGTGTCTTATATTAAATATAGTAGTTTTGTAATGGCAAGGACAATAATTTAATTCTGGTCATTTATGATTTTATCCTAAAATCAATTGTCCTAAGCTCAAAACTCCAGCTGTTACCCAATTAATAACTGGTGATATGATACGCCCTGCTATTCCTGTTATCCATAGTGCTACAAATATAAGTGAAAATAATTGTTCATTATTTATAAACCATTGTTTAGCTTTATATGGTAAAAATGGCATTATTATTTTTGACCCATCTAATGGTGGTAATGGTATTAAGTTAAATATACCTAACCCAATATTAGTCGAAATAGTAGCAGCTATTAATAACATAATAATTGTACCAACTGTTGATTCTAGAAACTGAGCATCTGCAAATCTAAAAATAGCATAATAAATTAATGTAAATATAATTGCAAGCAATAAGTTCATAATTGGTCCTGCCGCCGATACAATTGCTTCTCCTTTTTCCATTGACATCTTTCTTGTATAATTTCTTGGATTTACATGAACTGGTTTTCCCCATCCAAATCCAGCAAATAATAACATTAAAGAACCAATTGGGTCTAAATGAGCAAAAGGATTTAAACTTAATCTTCCCTCATTTTTAGCTGTATTATCTCCTAACTTATAAGCTGCAAGTCCATGCGCAAATTCATGAAAAGTTATGGCAATTAATACTCCTGGTATAGCTGCCAATAAATTAAATATAGCTTCTGGATTTGTAATATATGTTGTAAGTCTTGATAATACCATAATTGCTATTACAACATATACAACTCTTTTATCTAATGAAAAATTAAACATATTATCTCCTTATAATTTTTATTTCCGTCCTTTTATTTTCGACATATTTTTACACAAAAGTGTGACATTTTTGCTCTGTCCCCTTTGTCTCATTTTATTTCATTATTTTATTAATTTCATTAATCACTTCATCTATACTATCATATGCTAAAAAATTAATTTTTTTGTCTCCTCTAAGAAATCCAGAAACATTTGCATCCTTCTCGTAAATTGCATAAATTGGTTTCTCTAATTTTTCTGCATAAGCTATTTCATATCCAACTCCTAGAGAATGTATGGTTATATCTGCAAACAGTATATCACATTCTTTTAACCATTTAATATCTCTTTCATAAATTTCATTAAATGACATGTTTTCACCTTTTACAGAAAGTTCTGGATTAGCAACATGTTTAGTTAATACTTTTCCGCCACATTCTTCAAATTGTTTTACCATTTTTTGATAATCGTAAACTTTTTCTCTTCCGCCTCTAATTGCTCCCGCAAAATATATCTTCATAAAATTTCCTTCTTTCTCATAAAAATATATTATATTAATTTAAAGGTTTCATTGTTGGGAATAATAATGCATCTCTTATTGATGCACAGTCTGTTAATAGCATAACTAGACGATCCACTCCTATTCCTAATCCCCCTGTTGGTGGTAATCCTATTTCTAATGCTTGGATATAATCCTCATCCATCATTCCAGCTTCTTCGTCTCCTGCTTCTCTTGCTTCTACTTGTTTTTTAAATCTTTCATATTGATCTATTGGATCATTTAATTCTGAAAATGCATTTCCATATTCACGTCCACCAATAAATGCTTCAAATCTTTCTGTTAGTCTTGGGTCTTTTACTGATTTTTTAGCAAGTGGTGATATTTCTACTGGATAATCGTATATAAATGTTGGTTGTATTAATGTTTTTTCTACATATTCATCAAAGAATAGACTTATTACGTCTCCTCTTGTTTCTTTTGTTTTGTCTGGTATTTCTATTCCTCTTTCTTTTGCCAATGCTACTGCTTCTTCATCAGAATTAATTTCATTAAAATCAACTCCACAAGCTTCTTTTATAGAGTCTATCATTGAAATTCTTCTCCATCCTGGTGCTAAGTCGATGTCTTGTCCTTGATAATTTATTTTTGTTGTTCCTAATACTTCTTGTGCTGTTCTAGAAAATATTTCTTCTGTTATATCCATCATATCGTGATAGTCTTGGTATGATGCATATAGCTCTAGCATTGTAAATTCTGGGTTATGTCTTATATCCATTCCTTCGTTTCTAAATACTCTACCTAATTCATATACTTTATCAAATCCACCAACAATTAATCTTTTTAAGTTTAATTCTAAAGCGATTCTTAAATACATATCTATATCTAAAGCATTATGATGTGTAATAAATGGTCTTGCTGTTGCTCCTCCTGATATTGTATTTAATATTGGTGTTTCAACTTCTAAGAATCCTTTTTCATTTAATATTTCTCTTATTTTACTAATTATTTTACTTCTTAATATAAAAGTTTC
>CALYAH010000117.1 GCA_944393455.1 uncultured Clostridia bacterium | reverse complement strand
CTCCATTTCATAAATAATTTATATATGAAACCATCGTAAAAAGCCACCGGGGAGAAGCTTCTTGCTTGGTCATATTCGTTATAATGCTATAATATTTTATAACAAAATATAGCAAAAGTCAAGTAATTTTCTAAAAAATGCTTGACATTTTAGGAAAATTGTTATAAACTATTATAGTCAAATAAAGAAGAAGCAATCCACTTCTCACCTTAACAAATAGGAAAAGGTTAGAAATTGTATATTTTAGAAGTTATAAAAATAATTAATGATTTAGAATTTTAAGGCAATTAATTGCATAATTTTATAAAAATTAATTATTAACAAATTAATATATGTTCTAACCTTTTCCTTTAAAGTTAAGGTGAGAAGTGGATTGCTTCTTCTTTAATTTTATTATATAATAATTGGTTGGGCTGGCTAGATTCGAACTAGCGCATGCCAGAGTCAAAGTCTGGTGCCTTACCGCTTGGCTACAGCCCAATATTTTGATGGGGTGGAAGATGGGACTCGAACCCACGGTCTTCAGTGCCACAAACTGACGCGTTAACCAACTACGCTACATCCACCATCTTCTTTATAAATGCATATATTATTTTACCCCATCATCTCATATTTGTCAACTATTTTTTCAAAATTTTATACTTCTTCTGCCCAAATTATTAATCTATTTTTTGTATCATCTGTACAAGTAGTTAAAGATATTTCTCTTTTTCCATTTGTATCTCTATTCATATAACTTGAATCACTTGTACTTGTTTCATATTTTTTAGTTATTTCATAAGTTACTCTTTCTCCTGATGTATCAGTAATATAAATTTTGTCTCCTTTTTGTAATTTTTTATTATTTGAGAAAAATGTTCCATTTTTATAATTATGTCCTGCAAGTACTGTATTTCCTACTTGATTTATTTTATCTCCTGCTGGATATAAAACTACTATTCCAACATTTAATGCTTTTAAGCCATTTTGGTATTCTGGTATAATTGGATATTTTACATCTGTTGCTGGTATTTCAATAGTTCCTATTACATCAAATCCCATATATGTAACTCCTGAACCTGAGCTACTCTGTTCATTGTTTGTAGTATTTTGATATATTGCATTTTCGTCAACATCGGGTACAACATCATTTAAAACCACTTCATTTTCTACAGGCTTTGTAATAACTTTATTAGCAACACTATTTTGAAATTCCCCATAAGCATCTCCTGCTGCCTCTTCAATATAATACTTTCTATAAACATCTATCCCCCAGAATATTAATAGTCCTATAATTATAATTATAACAATAATAAGAATAACAGTTAATGTTTTACTATATTTACTATTAAACATATTCCTTCCTCCCTTGTTATTAGTTACCATAAATATATTATATCATATTTTTTTATAATATTCTACATTTTATTGCTATTAATCTACAATTTTATCTCCTAATTTTTTTCCGCCAATTACATGGAAATGAATATGCATAACTTCTTGTCCAGAATCCTTTCCGCAATTTGCAATAACTCTAAAACCATTTTGCGCAAATTTTTGTTCTTTTGCTATTTTATTTATAGTTTGATATATATATGATATTAAGTCTTTATCTTCTTTTGATACATCAAGTAATGTTTCAATATGTTTTTTAGGTACTACTAATATGTGAATTGGTGCTGCTGGATTAATATCTTTAAATGCTATAACTTTTTCATCTTCATACACAATTTCAGAAGGAATTTCCTTATTTATTATTTTACAAAAAATACAATCTTCCATTATTCTTCCTCTTTTCTTTAATTTTATTCATTTAAAATATTGTACAAGGTGTGTCCCTATTTTAGACAAAAGTATAGAAAAAGTGATAGTCCCTAATCTGACAAAACAGCTTTTATTCTTCTTACTCCTGCTGAGCTTGATTCTTCTTTCTTTATTTTAAAGTGTCCTAATTCTCCTGTATGGCTTACATGAGGTCCTCCACAAATTTCTTTGCTAAAATCTCCTATTGTATATACTTTTACCTTTTCTCCATATTTGTTTTCAAATAATCCTGTTGCTCCTGATGCTTTTGCTTCTTCTAATGTCATTTCTTCACAAGTAACTGGTAAATCTCTTGCAATTTGTTCATTTACTATATCTTCTACTTTTTGTAATTGTTCTTTAGTCATTTTTTCTGGATGAGAAAAATCAAATCTTAGTCTTTCTGTTGTGATATTAGATCCTTTTTGTTTTGCATGTTCACCTAATACAATTTGAAGTGCTTTATGAAGTAAGTGAGTAGCTGTATGGTAGGCTATAGTTTTTTCATTTTGCTCTGCTAATCCACCTTTAAATTTTTGCTCACTTCCCATTCTTGATTTTTCTTGATGCTCTTTAAATAATTTTTCAAATTCTGTATTGTCAATTTTAAATCCTTGTTCAGCTGCTAAGTCTGCTGTAATTTCTGGTGGAAATCCATAAGTTTCATATAATTTGAATATAGTTTGTCCATCTATTACATTTTTATTCTCTTGTTTTGCTTTGTTTATTGCTTTTTCAAATTCTTTTTCTCCATGTGCCAATGTTTTCATAAATTTGTCTTTTTCTTCTATAATTACTTGTTTAATTACTTCTCTATTTTTTTCAAGTTCTGGATACAATTCTTTTAAAATATCTATATTTAAATCAATTAATCCTGCAAGTTCTGATAAATCAATTTGTAATTTGTTTAAATGTCTTGACATTCTTCTTATCAATTTTCTTAAAACATATCCTCTATCAACATTAGAAGGTCTTCCTCCATCTGTTATTACCATCATACTTGCACGTAGGTGTTCTGTTACAATTCTTCTACTTTCTATATTATCTACTTTTGCAAGCTCACTTAACTTTTGCATAATTGGTGCAAATAATTCTGTATCAAATGGTGTTTCTTTACCTTGCAATAACATTGTCATTCTTTCTAGCCCTAAACCTGTATCAACATTATATTGTTTTAGTTTTTCATATTTACCATCTTTTGTTTTATAATATTCCATAAATACATTATTCCAAATCTCAACATATTTTCCACAATCACATGAAGGCTGGCACTCAGGCGAACAAGCTGGTTTTCCTGTATCATAAAACATTTCTGTATCTGGTCCACATGGTCCTTCTTCTCCTGCTATCCACCAGTTATCATCTTTACCATAAAAATATATTCTTTCTTCTGGTATTCCTGCTTTTTTCCAACATTCTGCAGTAACTGTATCTTTTGGTGCATCTTCATCTCCTGCAAAACATGTAACTGATAATTTTTCTACTGGTATCCCTAGTTCTTTGGTTAAAAACTCAAAGCTCATAGCTACAGATTCTTCTTTAAAATAATCTCCTAAAGACCAGTTACCAAGCATTTCAAAATAGGTTAAATGGCGGTTGTCTCCTACTTCATCTATATCATTAGTACGTAAACATTTTTGATAGTCTGTAAGGCGTGTTCCTTCTGGATGTTTTTCCCCTAACAAATATGGTACTAATGGTTGCATACCAGCCGTTGTAAATAATACAGATGGATCATTTTCTGGTATTAATGGTGCGCTTGGTATAACTTTATGTCCATGATTTTTAAAAAAGTTTAAATATTTATTTCTTATTTCTATTGCTTTCATTTAACTTCTCTTATCCTCTATTAATCTCTATATTTAACACTAAAATTATATTACATATTTTAGTAAATTGCAATAGTTGAATTGTTTTTATTGTTTGACATAATATGTTAAATATGGTATTATATACTTAGTTAGTAAAACTACAATTATAAAAAAAGGAGAATGCAATTATGACTAACAGAATCACTGACATCCAGTTTCAGAGCAAGTTCATAAAGAAGATGAAATTTCCGAGTACCCCAAGTTTCGAAAATTTCAAGTCCTTCTTTGTTGACATCCTCAACAAAGACGAAGAGTTCGTCCTTGGCCTTTTATGGATTTTGACTTACGCCCCCGATGGCCAAGATGTTCCCAAAACCTATTGGCTCATCTGTGACGTTTTGCTCAAATTTTCTGATCAGCAGCGACAGGCCATTTGTTCTGAGCTTCGGCATCAGTACAAACAACTTCATGCCGATTTTCTCAAA
>CALYAH010000116.1 GCA_944393455.1 uncultured Clostridia bacterium | reverse complement strand
CACGCCGCACTGGTTGCGCCGCAGTAGGCCGACATGCATGACCTGACTCATGAACAGCTGTGAGATATCTATCTTCTTCTGTAAAAGCCGCATTTCTTTTTTCCAAACCAATTGTAACTCTCGCAATTGCTTCATCAATATCTGATATTGATATACAATCTCTCTTTTGGTTTACTGCATAAATTGCAGCTTCATTTAAGATATTTTCTAAATCTGCACCAGTAAAACCTACTGTTTTTTTAGCAATTCCTTTTAAAGAAACATCGTTTGCAAATTTTTTATTTCTTGCATGAATTTTTAAAATGCTCTCTCTAGCCTTTACATCTGGTCTAGGCACAAATATTTGTCTATCAAATCTTCCTGGTCTTAAGATTGCTTGGTCAAGTACTTCAATATGATTAGTAGCTGCAATTACAATTATATTGTCTTTGCTATCAAATCCATCCATCTCTGCTAATAACTGATTCAAAGTTTGCTCATTATCTGATTTACTATTGTATCTTTTTTGTGCTATCGAATCCAATTCATCTATAAAAATAATACATGGAGCAATTTCTTTTGCTTTCTCAAAAAGTTTTCTTATTCTTGACGCTCCAACTCCTACCAATCTTTCTTCGAAACTAGATCCATTTTTTTGTATGAACGGTACTTTTGCCTCACCAGCAATAGCTTTTGCTAGTAAAGTTTTTCCCGTACCGGGATCACCATTTAATAAAATTCCTTTCGGAATTCTAGCTCCCATTTTTTCATACATTTTTGGATGTATTAAAAATTCAACTACTTCTTTTACTTGTTCTTTTTCTTCATCAATTCCTGCAATATCATTAAAAGTCGTTTTAGATTTTACCGGCTTTATTTCATCGTCTTCTTTATTAATAACATTCTTAATACCAGCCTTAATACCAGAAAGGACTTTTATTATTGCATAACTTATCGCCCACACAACTACACCAATTATCATAAGGATTAATATCGCCCTTGTAAGTTCAATAGTAGTGTTATCTTCGATTTCGAATTTAATATCTGAACCATTTTTAATCTTTTCAGAAACTAGAGAAGTCAATTCATCCAAGCTTGAAATTACCGCTGATTTCTCACCTTCATCCTTCATTATTACTGTAACAATATTAGAATCTTGATATGCCTGTATTTCTTTAATCTGGCCATTTTCTAGATATGTTAAAACTTTATCATACGTAATATATTCTTTCTTTCCCACTGCTAATACTACTAATACTACGCATGCTAAGATAGTTAAAATAATAACTATTGCTTCACATACAAGAATTCTCTTGATCCGTCTTTTTGTTGTATCATTCATTGTTGTCATACCCCTTTCTTAGATTAATTATTTTACAAAAAATGTACACATTTTCTATAAAACATACTATGATACCTGAAAATTATATCAAAATTTTACATAATATTCAAGTTTTTGTTTTTTATGCATATGATTTTCAACACAAATTAAGTAATTTGAAATAATACAAAAATTTTCATAAAATTTTATAGACTTTTTTTCTCATAATTTGATATAATGCAATTAATAACTTTAAGAATATTTAATAACATAATAATTAAAATAATTTATTTAAAATAGGTGATTTTATTTTGAAAAGAGGAAAACATGTAAGAAAAGGGGCTTATGCAAAACACAAATTTAAAAAATCAATCTTTTCCATATTATTTATGGTAGTTCTCATTTGCGTTCTGTTCAACCATACTCAAGGCACAGAAGCAAACACAGTTCAAGAAATGTCGTCTAAGGATGTTGAAGATTTGCCTGAATCCTCACAAGAATCACTTGAAGAACAAACTGTTGAAGTATCTGAATCATTGGAAAAAGAAGAAAATGAGCCTACATCTGAAGTTGAAATAGTTGTAGAACCTTCTGAAGATGAAGGAGTAAAAAATATTATTCAAAATATACAAACGCAAAATAATTTAACAGAATCTAATTTTTCATTTTTTTATCATAACATAGATACTAATAAAACATATTTTTACAACGAAAATAAATATTTTACAGCCGCTAGTACTGTAAAAGTTCCTGTTGCTATGTATTATTATGATATGATAAATTCTAATCAAATCACCCCTGATACTGCCTTGCTTTATGCAAATGGATGCTATGAAGCTGGCGGTGGTACAACTGCTTCTACATATTCTGTTGGGCAAAAAGTTCCACTTGATTTTTTATTGGAGCAAAGCGTTGTTAATAGTGATAATACTGCTGTTAATATTTTAATAAAAAATCTTGGTTATAAACAATGTAGAACTGATATTACCAAATACACAGATGAAACTTTACCAGATGCTTTTTACAGTAGCAATATTACTTCTGCTGCTTATGCATATGATGTAGTAAATTATTTATATGAACATCTAGATTCTTATACAGATTTAATTGAAGATATGAAAAAGTCTTCTATGGGATTGTATCTAAAAAAATATATTACAGATTATGATGTAGCTCATAAATATGGAAGTTATGGTAGTTATGTTCACGATTATGGAATTGTTTTTGGTGAGCAAACTTACTTAATAGGAGTTTTCACCAAAGGTGTTACAGCTGCTGATGAACTGATTGCTAATATTAATTTAGATGTTTTAAACTATACATTATCAGGCAATGAAGAATAAATTTTATAAAGTCATAAATGTTAAAAGGTGTGAAAACTGTTTTATACAGAAATTCACACCTTTTTGTTATATATATAAATTGTCATTTAGTAGTTTTTACTAATTCTATAGAATGTTGTTGTTCATCAATTTTTATATTTAAAAATAGTTTTTTGTCTAACATATTTTTATTAATATCATATCTCATTTTAAACCAATCACTTCCTTGTGCTATTCCTCCAACGTCTCCATAGTATACATTTCCTGCTTCATCTGTTATGTTTATCAATTCATCTTTGAATTTTGACCATTCTTCTATACTAGTAGTACCTAATTTTATAATATTTCCTAATCCATCTCTTTTTGCTTTTATTACAAGTCCAATTTCATTTACTGTTATTTCTTCTATTTTTAGTTCTGGTAAATTTTCTTTTAGCTCTAATTCTACTTCTTGCCTTTCATAAAATTTCTCTGGTACATCAATTTCAAAAATCCATTCTGCATCAGATAAAACAAAATCTTCAAATAAATATTCTTGTGCATTCGTTTGGCTTAAATCTGACATGTAATATCCTAAATCAAAAACTCTAATATATATTTTTTTACTCTTTGGAAATCCTTTATTTGAAGTCATTATAAATTTGGATATGATATTTTTATTTTCTGCACTTACATTTTGTATTGTTGATGAATCATTTAGCTGAATATCATATATATCATTTTTATTATATTTTGCACCTATTTCTTCATACATATATGGAGTATAGGTATCTTTCTTTTCCACTGAACCCATATTCATTCTAGTAAAAACACCATATATATTTTTTTCTTCGTCATATACAGCAATTCCATAAGAAAAAGTTTCTGAATTTAGCTCCATATCATTTGGAAATTTAAAATTAATTTTCGTTTCAAAATAGTCATCTGTTATCATTAAAGTATCTACTTTAGCACTTATTCCATCCTGTGTAATATAATCCATCTCTATTTCTTCATTATATCCTGATTCTTTTGCTTCTTTAAAGGTTCCACTAACTATTTCATATTCTCTATTTTGGTATTCTTTAAATTCAATATTCCATTGAATTTTTGCATATATTGCTGGTGTAATACTAAAAACAATAATAGCAAATATAAAAATTGCTGCTATATTTAGTATTATTTTCATTTTATTCTTTTTCATGGCGGTACCTCCTTTCACTTTGGAGATAATAGCATTATAATTTTTTTCTTTACTAAATTTTTCTTTTGCAAATTTCTCATATAACTCGTTTTTCATACTATTTTACCTCCTTTCCAAATTTTTTATTTAATTCTTTTAATGTTCTATAAATATAGTTCTTTATTGTAGATTCTTTTATTTTTAATTCTTCTGAAATTTCTGTTATCTTCAATCCTAAACCATAATACAAGTAAAAAATTTTTGCGATAAGAACATTCTTGTTATTTAAGTAATTCCATATTTCTTCTATGTTTTCTTTACTAATAAAATCTGCCTCAAGATTAACATCAGCCTGTATTTCTATTTCGTCTTGTTCCCTATCTTTTAAAAAATATAAAATATTTGATTTTTCTTTATATTTGTTTCTGTAGTATTTTTTTACAATATTTTTAGCAATTCCTAAGACATATGATTTTTCATTGGTTATTTGTTTTCTATTTTTTAACATCTGATATAGTTCTACATACGTATCTTGTACTAATTCATTTACATCATCCAAATTTTGACATTTACATACAATATATTTCAATACATTATTATATGTTTTGTTATATATTTCTTCAAAATTTTTTTGTTTCATTAGAGTACTCATACTTTTCCACCTTTCACTTTATTAGTGCTTCTTTTTTATAAAAAAGTTTCAAATTTTCATAAAAAATCATCCAAAATGTTAATTTTTTTCTAACATTTAGGATGATATTAATTTTTATATATACTTTATAACTGATAAAACTACATCTACTAATAAAATAATACATAACACATAGACACTAGTTTTCTGTAATTTAAATGGTATTTTATAAAATAATTTATTAATATGTTTGTCTACAAATGAGTGTATAATATTAGAAAATATAACTCCTATAAATCCCCATAATAGTGAAAAAGTAATACAAATCCTTCCTTGAATGTTTAAAATAGCATCTGAATAATCCCACCATCTCTGATGAAATATTATCTCTAAAATCCAAGATGCCGCAAATTCAAAAATAGAAAATGCAACCATAGAAATTAAAAATTTTATAAAATTATTATTCTTTTTAAATTTATCTAGTATTAAAATTAATAATACTGCTCCAAATCCATAAATTGGACAAATTGGTCCAAAAAGGAAACCTCTTTTTACAAAATATCCAAAAACCATAAGAGCATATATCGTTTCTAAGCACCAACCTATAAATGCATAAATAAAAAAATATAAAATCATTTTTTCTTTTGTGGATAGTTTTTCATACTTTATAAGTGCTAAACTCTCGTCCAAAAAAAATCACTCCTACTTATACTATCCGTTTTATTTTTTACACTACAATTTTTATTATATCATATTATTGCGTTTTTTACCATATTTTGCTTCTTAATTTTTTCTTAAATATAAAAAGACCTCTTACAAAAGGTCTTTTAAATGTTTATCCCTTCTAGTCTTTTTATGTTATAGATGATTTATCTAAATCATTTATAGATTTTTCATTTTATATTATCCGTAGACTTAAGCTTGAAAACTGGGCGTATGGCCTTGGAAATGCAGTTTTTATTACCATCGAGATCGAATAAACAAGCACTCATAACAACATCTCCCTTGATAATAACGTTATTGCAAAAGTAAACACCTATATTATTCAGATGGATAGATTGAGAAGCCAAATAATATTCAAATCCAATATTCAATATTTCTTTCTTATATTTTTCAATGTTCAAATCTTTTATTGAATAATAGTAAGCTGTAGATTTTAATGATATACCTTTTATAAATCTAAATGTTATCCTTTTTAATTCATAAATTCTTATTTTTCTACTATATCCAAAACTACCACCGAAGTCAATATTCTCTTTAGGTTCTTTTTCCTGATATACTATCCCCTTTTCAAAGTCTGGCTTTACTCCAGCAATTTTATTAATATCATCAATATTAATGCTTCTAGGATGTAGAATTTCTCTTCCATCTTCTGCTTTTCCTTTTATTGTTGTTTCAATAATTTTATCTAATTCTTCCACCGAATTTTTAAATCCTGTTTCACCAAATATGTAAAATTCTCTTAGAGTATATGGTATTTCCATAAATGCATACACTTCATAATCCTCTTCATTCCACAAATATGCTGCTTTTACTTTGGTTGGATATTCAGAAGAATTAAAAGTTTGATCTTCATAGCCGTTTTCTGATTCATAACTTAAATATTCATGACCTCCTTCTAGATAAACATAAATTTCATCACCCATTTTTAATTTTTCCATTGCTGATTCCTCCTTTGCTGTTTAATAAAATGGATATTTTTACTTTTAACGTTTATATTTTACCATATTTTACATAATATTTCAATTTTTATATTTTTGTCCATCCTGTAAATTATTTATTTTTTTACTTTTTTTATTATATAGTATTTATGCTTTGTGTTATGATAATAAGGTAAACAAAAGAAATGGAAATATTATTATTTCAAATGGAGGTAGAAAATGTCAAAATCAAAAATTTTAAAATTAACATTAATAGCAATGATAGTTGCTTTATTATTTGGATTTAATTTTAGTTATGCTGTTGATTTAAATTCAGTTGATGATTTAACAAGTGGATTTTCATCAAATGAAACTCAAACAAATTCAAGTACAACTAACTCTAATACAGATAATTCTAATGCAAATACTAATAATTCAAATGCATTAAATGATGTAAGTTCAAATGCTTCAAGCAACACATCTAACACAAACGATACAAATAGTGCAAATACTAATTCAAGTAATTATA
The DNA here is from genome assembly GCA_944393455.1 of uncultured Clostridia bacterium. GTDB lineage: Bacteria > Bacillota > Clostridia > TANB77 > CAG-508 > CAG-269. The sequence goes on along the minus strand of CALYAH010000116.1, from coordinate 19,188 downwards.
ATTCTACAACATCTGATAACACTTCGACACCATCTGCTAATGTAACAAATGCTTTACCAGAAAGTGAATTAGGTTTACCAAATATTCTTAATATTCTTTTAATTGTTATTGGTGTATTAATTATCTTACTTGCAATCGCTATTTTAATTAGATTAAAAAGATAAACTTAAAATATATTTAAAAATAAATTGTCATAATAAAATATTTAGTGGCAATTTATTTTTTTGCATTTTTTTGTATGTATATTTTGTCCAAATTTTTAAATACTATTAATATAATTAGATTAAATCTGATTATCGTTTAAAATTTTAATAGGAGGATATTTTTTATGAACAAGAAATTATGGATAAGCTTAGGATTACTTATTGTAGCTATCTTTTCTTTTAATGTTTGTTTTGCAAATAATGGTGTTCAAGATGCTGTAAACGGTGTTAGAAATGTCGTTGGTGGTGCAGAAAATGCTGTGGAAAATGCTGCTAAAGATGTTACTAATACTACAAAAAATGCAACTCAAAATATGGAAAATGGCGCTAATAATGTAAAAAATGATGTAACAAATGGTATGCATGACAATAAAAATACAGGAATGACAGCTACTAATGCTAATGCAGGAAATAATTATACAGCAACTAGAACATCTACTGGTACAAATGCTACTTTCATGGGAATGAACGCTACTACTTGGACATGGTTAATAATGGGTATTGCCGCAATTGCTATCGTTGCTTTAGTTTGGTATTATTCAATGCAATTACGTTCTTCTAATTACGATGACAGAGACTAACTATATTTTAATTTTATGTACTTCAAAATATTAAATTAACTAATGTTTTGGGGTGCATTCTTTTTACATTTATGGTATAATAGAAACGCAAACTAAATTTTTATAAATAAGAGGTAAAAAAATGAATACAAAATTAATTGCCAAAAACCCTACTGCTTATCATAATTATACCATCGAAGATAAAATAGAAACCGGTATTGTGCTCTCTGGAACAGAAATAAAATCAATTAGAAATGGAAAAGTAAATTTAAAAGATACCTATGCTCATATTAAAAATGGCGAAGTATATGTTGTTGGTATGCACATTAGCCCTTATGAACATGGTAATATTTTTAACAAAGATCCTTTGCGTGATAGAAAACTTTTATTAAATAAAAGAGAAATAAATAAACTAATTGGATTAGTTAATCAAAAAGGCTATAGTTTAGTGCCAATCACTTTATATTTTAAAGGAAGTTTTGTTAAACTTGAACTTGGTGTAGGAAAAGGTAAAAAACTATATGATAAACGACAAGATATAGCTAAAAAAGATGCTCAAAAACAAATTGCAGCTAATTTAAAAAATAAACAATATTAATCTAAAAAACTAGAAGGATTTTATATATTATTTTTTGCCTCACATGCTACGAGGTCATAGCCACTACGGCTAACTACCTCGGTCTGCAAAATAATATATAAAATCCTTCTAGTTTTTTGTATTATTACTTTTAAATTTTATTGCTTGAACCAAAAACATCTACCATTTTGTGTTTTACTGTTTCTTTAATTAGTTCTCTTGCTGGAGTCAAATATTTTCTTGGATCAAACGCATTAGGTTCTTCAGCTAATACTTTTCTAATTCCTGCAGTCATAGCTAACCTTAGGTCTGTATCTACATTAATTTTAGATACTCCTGATACACTAGCCTCATGTAAAATTTCATCTGGTACACCTTTTGCTCCTGGTATATCCCCACCATATTTATTACACATTTCTACTAGTTCTGGTATTACTGTTGAAGCTCCATGTAATACAATTGGAGTATTTGGAATTTTTTCTTTTATTTCTTTTAAGATATCAAATCTAAGTTTTGCTTCTCCTTTAAATTTATATGCTCCATGGCTAGTACCAATTGCAATTGCTAAAGAGTCACAGCCTGTTCTTCTTACAAATTCTTCTGCTTCTTTTGGGTCTGTATACATTGCATCATTAGCATCTACCTTAACATCATCTTCAATTCCTGCTAATTTTCCTAATTCAGCTTCTACAACTACTCCTTTGCTATGAGCATAGTCAACTACTTTCTTTGTTAAAGCTATATTTTCTTCAAAATCATATTTTGAACCATCAATCATAACAGATGTAAAGCCTGCATCTATACACATTTTTGCTGTTTCAAAATCTGGTCCGTGGTCTAGGTGAATAGCAATTGGAACTTCTGGATGTTCTTCTACTGCTGCTTCTACCATTTTCATTAAATAGTTGATTTTTGCATATTTAATTGCACTTGATGAAGCTTGTAAAATAACTGGTGATTTTGCCTCTGCAGCTGCATCTACAATTGCTTGTATAATTTCCATATTGTTTACATTAAATGCACCAATAGCATATCCTTCTTTCATTGATTTTTCAAACATTTCCTTTGTTGTTACTAACATAATATTCATCCATTCTTTGGCAAAAATGCCCTTTTCTATGTAGTTATTTTATTTCTAAATAAGCAATCTGTCAAGCGATTTTTTGTTATATAAATATTAAAAGGAGTTTTTGAATTGCACTTTTAAGTCTTGCCTTATGTTTATATTATTTTAAAACACCGCGTAAGCGACCAAACGAGCTAAAGCGAGTGCGATTGGAGCAACCTACATTTTATTTTATATTAATAGTAGGTTGCGACACACAAGGTTTTTAAAATAATATAAACATAAGGCAAGACTTAATTATCAATCTTTTGACTCCTTTTGCTATTTCTAATCTTCTAAATGTTCATAACTAGCACACATTGATTCGTCTGCTTCCATTGTATCACAATCTAAAATTGGTTCTACTTGTATTGATTGTAAAATACATTTTTCACTTTCATTATTGTTATATTTACAGCTTGTTACTGTGCAATTAATTTCTTGATTTTTTTCCATTTTATACCTCCACTTATTTCTAGTATTTGAACTAAAAATGTCCATAATACTATTATGTGAAATATAAAAATTACTATTCATATTTGTTTCATTTTTTTCTACGTTTTATTTTAGCAAATACAATTCCTATCATAATCATTAATATTGCTAATATAATTATTGTTACTATAAAATTTCCTTGGGTATCATTTTTATTTTTTTCTTGTGTAGTACTTTCATTACTGTTTAATTCTTCTACTTTATAGACCTGTTCTAAATTTTGTTTATTTAACTCTTGTTTCTCATTATATTCTTTCTCTTCTTTCTCATTTCTTTTATGCACTATAATCTGATATTTTTTCTTTGTAAATCCATTTGGCGCTGTTACTGTTACATTAATTACATTTCTTCCTTCTTTTAAATTATCTTTTCCATCTATTGTGGCACTTGCTTTTTCTTCTTCGGGTATTGCTAGCATATTTATATTTTCTGTTTCATTAGATATTTCTGTTTCATAATTTGTTATATACGTATCAAATGGTGGATTTAACAAAACTCCTTCTATAGCTAATATTTCCAAATTTGTATTAGCCAGTGACAAATCTTTTGTTTTAGTCACTTGAATTGTATATACATTATTATGTGTTTTATCTTCTGAAGTAACTTTAATGGTAATAATATTTAATCCTTCTTGTAAACCTGTATTACCACTAATCTCAATTGTAGCATTCGAATTTTCCGGTATCGCCAAGACTTCAATATCTTGTATATCATTTGGTATGCTTAAATAATACTCATAAATATCTTTTTGAAAATTAGGAACTATACCTTCTTTATCTATTCTTAATACCTGTAAATTTGCATTATTTCCTTGTAAATCACTTCCTTGTTCTTCTTCTGCTTGTTTTTGTAAATCACTTTTTTCTTTTCCAATTTGAATTTGTGTTTCTCTAAAATCTGTTTGTATTAATTGAGAAATATTGCTATAAAATACCCCTTGTATACTAAAAGTAGCAATTCCTTCTTCTTTTGCTTTGAATTTGAACTTAACTAATTCCCCTACTTTTGCTTTGTTACCTCCTGTTTCATCATACCAAGCAAAAATAATACGATTTCCTATTACATTTGTGTTCTCTGGCCCAGATATATATTCTAATTTTAATTCATCAAAATACAGAAAAAAGTTAAAAGCTGCTGTACTTACATTTTCTATATTAACAGAAATCTCTATTTCTTCATCTTTATCTATTACATCTTTATTACTAGTTAAATATACAGTTCCTTGAGTTAAAGCATAACTACTGTTATAGAAGCAACCATATATAAATATAAATAACCATATAATATATATTATTAAATGAAATATTTTTTTAATCACAATTATAAATCTACTCCTTTCATATTTGCCTTTTTTATTATAATTCTATTGATTTATTATCTGTAATCCTAAAATGTGTCTTTGAATTAATAATAAATCAACTGACGTTGGTTTGCTTCCACTTTTTCTAACATTTGCTGCTTTTTTATATATTTCTTCAATTGGACTAATTTCTAAAATATGTCTTTGTAATACCAATAAATCTACACTGTTAATTTTTCCATCCCCATTTACATCTCCATATAAAATAATAGTATATTCTCTTAATATTTTGTCATCTTCTATTATTCGTATCTTAGTTCCAGTTCCTACAATATCTGTATCTTGTAAAATCTGATTTTTATTATTAACAAATTCAATTCTTAGATCTGTAGTAATTTTTCCTTTAATATCTGCTACCGTATTGTTATTATAATCTATTCCACTAATCTCTAAACTATTTATATTTAAAGAACTATCAAAATGAATTTCTGAATCTTCCATTTTTCTTACTACTATTACACTACATTCTGCCTTGATATTTTCATTTTCTTTTGAGCTAGCTACTATAGTTGTTTTTCCTTCTTGCTTAGCCACAACAATTCCATTTTCCTGTATAGATGCTACATCTGTATTTGTACTACTATATATAATCGTTTTATTATCAGCATCCTCTGGTTCAACATAAGCATTTAAACTAAAAGTATCTCCTATTTGCATATAAATTTCTTTATGGTCCAAAGTTATTCTAGTTACTTTACTATATACAGTTATAGTTATTTGATTCTGAACATCGTTCTCTTCTGCTTTAACTGTAATCGTAGTTTTTCCAGAGCTAATAGCTTGGATATTACCTTTATCATCAACAGTTGCAACTTCTGGATTACTCGAAATATATTGTACTTTATGGCTACTTGCTTCTTGTGGCAAAATTGTTACTTCTAACTTACTTCTTTCTCCTTTTTGAATAGTTGTATTATCTAATTTTAAGTCAATGCTTTCTATTTGAATTGGTGGTACCTCTGTTACATAAGTTTGATAAATATAACCAACTATACCATTTTCTAATATAACCTTGTCCCATCGTTCTCCAGCTTGTTTTCCCTTTCCTATTCTAGTCATTTTATCATTATTATTAACCTTAGTAATAATTTCATAAGAAGTTGAGGGCCCTGTTCTTATATTTACATTACTTGCGTTACAATATACTTTTGTATCATCTTGTGTAAAATCATTTGAATTGATACCTGGACTCTGCGTTGGAATATTTGGCATATTGTCAAAAACAGGAATAATAAAAGTCATAGCTGTATCTAATAATCCGCTTTTTTCATAACCATTATAAATCGATTTAGACTCACTATATGGCGCTAATACATTTGTCATATATTGATGCCAAAACAAACCATTTCCTCTTACATCATTAACATCAAATTTTTGTAAGTAGATTGTATTTTGTCCAACATTGATATAACTAGAACCAATAAAAATACCCCCTCCTGTAATAGCTCTTTCTTTAGTATTCCATGGAATTAAGAATTTGTTTTTCGTTTCTTGGCTAGCTCCTTTTCCATCTTTTGCATATTGTAGTCCATTTTTTATAGCTCCCATTGGTTCAGCCGAACTTGTTGCACCTATGTTATAAAAGTTATAATACCCCTTAAATCCTTCTACTGTTCCACTAATTGATGCATGTGTTAAAAAAGGCCCTACCTCTTGTTTAATACGAGAAGCTAAATGATAAGGACTTACTAAAGATGTTTGTCCACCTCTTAAAATTAAATCAGCATATTTTTCGCTCATCCATATTGTATTTCCATTACTGTCTAAATAAGATACTTGCCTATTATAAAATTCTGCACCATATAAAATTTTTTCAATACCGTTTAAACTATTTGTATGAGCATCATAAGATAAACCTTCGAATTGAAAAAGTCGAACTTCATTTAAAAAATTTCTTGGATCCATACAATATTCTACTGCTTGCCTAGAACAATCTACCCATCCACTATCAACTTCAACATTATATTCACCCGGCTTTGTATTTTTCCAACTATCTGAATAATTTTTAGGCACTAGATTTTTTCCAAATACATTTTCTTCATCTATTACATAATTCCAGTCTAAATTTGTATATAACGCTATAAATTTCCAATTTGGATGTTTCTTAGAAAGCTCTAACAAATATGGTTGATAACTTTTGGGAAAATTTTCAATTCCTTCTAGCTGATTAGATGCTTTTACTTGTGTATAAAAAACAAATCCTATATACATTAATAAAAATAAGATACCTATAAATATATACTTCTTCTTGTTTCTTATAAGTTTCATCTTCTCCTCCTTTAAGTATTTTTGCTTATACCCTTGTTGCTGTTCACTCTTAATTTTAAATTTATATTAGTTTTAAACACCGCGTAAGCGACCAAACGAGCTGAAAGCGAGTGCGATTGGAGCAACCTACATTTTATTTTATATTAGTAGGTTGCGACACACAAGGTGTTTAAAACTAATATAAATTTAAAATTGAGACTGTGATAGTACAAAACCAATTATTCTATTTCTCTTGCTTTTACAATAATTCTTTCTTTAGAATCACTAGTACATGTAATAAGAGTTACTTCTTTTTTACCATTTGTTTCTTGAGACAAACAGCTAACATCTTCTGGTAGAACTTTATATAAATCATAAACTTCATATTCTACTTTCCCAATTGCATTATCTAAAATAAAAAGTTTATTTCCAATTTCTAATTCTTTTAGATTGCGAAACATATTTTCATTTTTAAAATGATGACATGCTACACAAAAAGTGCCTTCTGTATTTGGGTCTGCTCCCCAAAATTTTGTAACAGATATGTTCAATGTTTCTTCCGAATATTTTTGTAAGATATATGTTTCTAAATTTATAGTTGGTATCTCTAATCTAGCTATTACTTGATATCCTTTGTACTCATTTATTACTTCTTCTTTTGGATACTGTTTTGTTTTATTTTCATTATAATATTGTGTGCTAACATTTTGTAAATTATATTCTAATTTTTCTGCTTGTCCCTTTTTTATATTACTATCTGTATATATTTCTATACCTAACCATCCTATGAATATAAAAATTATACTAATTATTATACTGTTAACTATTTTTTTCTTCATTCTCTTTGTTGCTGTCTAATCCAGAAGTCAGCCTCTCCTCCTTTTCTTTTATGTATTATAACCGTCGGTAAATTTTTATTTTGTATCGACGGTTATTTAAATATTCTATTTTCTTTTTTTATTGTAATAAACATAAAAGCTTATTAATATAAACACAATTCCCACAATTGGAACATATATATTTCTACCCGTTTTTGGTAATTTAGTTGGCATTTCTGTTACATTTTCCTCTTCGGCTGGTGGAACGATTTCCTCTGGGGTTGTTTGCTCTGGATTAGTTACCTCTGGTCCAGTTGTTCCTGTATTATTTCCATTTTCTGTTGGTGGTGTTGTTTGTGTTTGTTCTACTGCTGTAAATTGGAAAGCTTGCTCTGCTATTATTTGGTCCGAATTATCTCTGTCAATCAATTTTAAAGTAATAGTATAATCTCCTGCTCTACTAAAAACACCTCTTACTTGCAATGTTTGTAAAACGTCTTTTCCTCCTATTTTATAACCTTGTGCATCACCCCAACCACTTTGTATAATATCATGTTCTAAACTTGATTCATCTGTTGCTAATAATTGCACAGTACCTCCTGTTGTTGATGTTGCCTCTGCAATTAATCTTGCATGTTCATAATATCTACCCATTGGTGAAGAATAAGAAAGTGTCATTTGATTTTCTTCATCTTTTATAATGTTACCTGAATGCTCTAACTTTAATGTATAGTCTACATATTGTGGTTCTACTGTTACATTTTTAGTAATAGGAATTGTTATATCATCATACGTAACAGAAGCATCACTATTAGCTAAACCTTCTCCAGTAATTTTAAATTCTGTTGGATTAGATGTTGTAAGATCAGCTTTTGCTCTAAAAGTTACACTCATATAAGTTCTTGCATTACTTCCTCCTGAAGAATCATGAAATACTACTCTTACTTTATCTGTTGTATCATTTGGTGTTCCTCCTTCAGCTGATACATATTCAAAAATGTTATTATCATATGCAACATCAAATGTATAAGCTCCTAAGTCTTGTCCAAATTTAATAGTTACTTTTACTTCTTCTCCTGGTCTTACTGTTGTTTTATCTGTTTCTATATTTATACTATCTAAAGAATCTGCATAACTATTTACAGCAAAAATAAGTACAGCTAATACTATTATAGTTAAAATTTTTACTATTTTTTTCATAAAAAATTTCCTACTTTTTTATTTTATATTTTTATTATGTTAATTTTTCTCTTTTATTATTTATTAAATTATTATAATTTATTTTTTTAATTAGTTTTTAAGCAAAAAAAAATATAATGGGAACTTTTTCCATTATATTTTTCAAATTTTTTATTTTTCTTCTTCAAGACGATTACAACTTTCCTTAGAATTTATACATTTTGTATTTGGTTCTTTAAAACTTAAATACCAACTAATCCCGTTTTTATTCTTATTTATATATTCTACTCTTTCTTCTAATTCTTCGTAAGTTTTAGGTGCTTGCATGATTACTGGTTGATTGGGCATCCAATTAGCTGCTGTTGAACCTTTTGAACAATCTGCCATTTGAAGAGCTTGCACTATTCTAATTATTTCAGGTATAAATCTTCCTACATTCATTGGATAAACTAAAATTGTTCTAACAATTCCTTTGTCATCAATTATAAATACATTTCTAACTGTTTCTGTATTACTAATATCATTAGCTATCATTCCATATTTTCTTGCTATTTGTCCGTTTCTATCTGCAATAATTGGAAAAGATACTTTTATTCCAGTTCTACAATAAATGTCGTATACCCATGCCAAATGAGAACTGTTACTGTCTACACTTAAACCTAATAATTCTGTATTTATTTCCTTAAAGTATGTATGTGCCCTTGTAAAAGCTATCATTTCAGTTGTGCATACGGGGGTTAAGTACCCATCTTTGGGTTTGCAATCGGTGTGTTTATATTATTTCTTCTATATTTCCTATTAAGTATAAAGGTATATTAATAAGTTTTTCTTCTTTTCTATAATTAGACATTGAAGTTCTAACATTTTTTGTTGTATTATATTTTTCTATAAATGTCTTTAAACTTTTTGCTTGTAAGTTTTCTGACGACTTTACCTCTATAGGAATTATATCTGTGCCTAGTTGTATTAAAAAGTCAATTTCTGCTGTAGCTCTTTCCGCACTCCAATAAAATACTGGAATATCTTTATTTGATTTTAATTCTGTTAAAACAAATTGTTCTGTAAAAGAACCTTTAAATTCTGTAAAGATTTCATTACCTTCCAATAAGATTTTTTCGTCAAGTCTAGTCATAGCACCTAGAATTCCAACATCGAGAATATAAAGTTTAAAAGCACTTGTGTCTTGATACGCTATTAGTGGCATATTGGGTTTTCTCACTCTATCTATTTTATATATTAATCCACAATCAATTAACCAAGACAAAGCTAATTCATACTCTTTTGCTCTTGCTCCCTCTTTAATAAGCCCATATATAAATTTCTTATTTTCCTTTGCTAGTTGTGCTGGTATATTGTTCCATAACATTTTTAATCTAGGAACAATTTCGTTTGGAGCATGTTTTGAAAAATCTTCTTCATATGCTTGCAATAATTTTAATTGTACTTTTCTAACTTGCCTGTAATCTTTGGTTTCTAGATATTTATTAATAGCTGCTGGCATACCACCAATGAAGTAATATTCTCGTAAATATGAAATAAGTTTATCTTTAAAAATAGTTATTAAATCCCAATTTTTTTCGTTTAATATGGTAACTAATTTTTGTTCTCCCATTGCAAGTAAGAATTCTTGGAAGTTCAAAGGATACAAATCAATAAAATCTACTTTGCCAACAGGAAATGATGTTCCTTCATGCAAAGCAACACCTAAAAGTGAACCTGCTGCTATTATGTGGAATTGCCTTGCATTTTCACAAAAATATTTAAGTGAAGTTAATGCCTTTGGAACTTCTTGGATTTCATCAAAAATCAATAATGTATCCTTTTCATCAATATTAACTTTCGTTTCTATTTTTAATCCTTGTAATATTCTATCTATATCAAAATCACCTTCAAATAATCTAGACATTCTACTATTTCCATCAAAATTAACATATGCAACTTTTTTATAATTAGTTTTTCCAAATTCTTTCATAATCCAAGTTTTTCCAACTTGTCTAGCTCCCCTTATTATTAAAGGCATTCTATCTTTAGAATTTTTCCATTCCTCTAATTCTTTTATTTTTTCACGATACATATTTTTACCTCCTTTAACCTTTAACATATGTATATTATAACATAATTACCACAAAAATTCAAACGACTTTTCATATGCTTTTACATTTTTTCAAAGGACTTTTGAATATGTTAATACACTTTTTCAAATGACTTTTCTCTTGTTTACACATTTTTTCGAAGGACTTTCTAATATTTGTTATTGTTTTTTATAGCATTTTATTTATATCAGTTTTCAATTTAAACGCAATAGATTTATCTTTATTTATATAAATTCTATCTATTAACATTCGTAAAATTGTTCTACTAGGTTTTTCTGAATTTATGACTTCATCAAAATAATCAATTGCATTTTTTAGCTTAACAGCTTTTTCTTTTAATTTTCTCTTTTCTTCTTTTTCTAGTAATGACTGTATATATGATATACTTTGCATTTTTTCTTTTTCTAACTCTTCATATGTATCTTCAACAATCTTTCTTGCCATTTCATTATTTACCGATGTTAGCTCTTTTATTTTTTGATTGATTAACATTTTATATTCTTCATTTAAAATATTTAATTTATTTTGTAAATTAAATTTATTATTTTCTTTTTTATTTTGTGTTATTTCAATTTTTATATTCTTAATTTCTTCCAAATATTGTTGTTTAGAAAATTTTAAAAATTCTTTTAAATGAATTAATATAGCTTTTTCTTTCACTTCATGACAGCGGCAAACTTTTATACCAAATTGTCTATATTTTGAACAATCATATCCTTTTTCTCTTATTTTTCGCTTAATTAATATTCCTGACATTCCTGAACCACAATCTGCACACTGACACATTCCTGAAAAATAATATTCTCTTTTTCTATTTGTTCCAGAGGTATTTTCTCTGTTCTTTTTATTTCTTATTTCTTGCGCTAAATCAAATATTTCTTTTGAAATAATTGCTTCGTGATGATTTTTAAATTTAAATTGCTCTTCTTTAGGTATTTTTACTACTTTTCCTCTAATATTTATACTTCGTTTCTTATGAGTTATCAGTGTTCCTGTATATATCTCATTTTTTAATATATTACTTACCATATCTTTTGTCCAAGATTTTTGAACTTTATGTTTGTATATTCTCCCCATTTCTAGATGTTTCATTCTATAATATTCTGATGGTGTAGGAAATTTATATTTTGTATTTAATTCTTGACTGATTTTATAAAATCCCATTCCTTCTTCAACATATAATTTGAAAACCAGTTCAATGACTGGTCTTAGTTCTTCTATTACATAAAGCTTGGGGATATTATCTTTAAAAACTTTTTCATAACCATAGTAATTTCCCATTATTAGACGTCCATCTTTTTGTTTAGAATACATATGGTCTCTTGTTTTTCTTGAACAATCTTTTACATATCTTTCATTAAACCAAGTTGTAATTCCTATGCAATCATCTCTGTCATTTAGAACATCATAAGTTCCTCCCATTTCTGAAACTAAAATTAGGTTTTTTTGCATATTTTTGAATTCATCAATTAAAACCAAAACAAGTCCATTATTTCTGCCTATTCTAGACAAATCTTTTGCTATAACGACGTCTATATCTCCTTTTTGTACTTTTTCCATCATTTTTGAAAATTCAGGTCTATTAAAGGTGTATCCCGAAACATTGTCATCTATGTAGAAGTCTTTATCTGTAATAATCCATTTACGAGAAGAAGCATAATCTTTGATAATTCTTTTTTGTTCTTCTATACTTGAGTAGTTTTCTTTATCCTCATCTCTAGACAATCTACAATATCCGTGCAATTCTAATTTTTCCTTCTTTTTCCTGATATTCCTTATTGTCTATGTTAGATTTCATCGTCTGATAATTCAACTTGTTTTGTAATTATTTTTTTGAGAACTTCGGGATAATTCTCATTTCCTGTTATAAATATTCCCACATTATACTTTTGCTTTTTATATTCTTTTATTTTATCTTGTGTTTCTTGTTCTTTTAATTCTTCTTCAGTTAAATAAATCTGCATATATTTATTATTTGTGATTTCATTAGAAGTAATTTGCATATTACTTAACTCCTTTGCCATCGTTCTTAATAAATATTATGCAGAAAAAACTGTATAAATTTCTTTTGTTTTAATTTTATTATACATTTATTAATTCATATTCTCTTGTTCCAAATCCAAGTTCTGCTGCTGCCTCTATTGTATGAATTCCATTTTGTCTTTCCACTCTCTCTACAAAATGGTCTCTTCCTGGATCATTTGAGTTATATACTAAATCTATACAAGCTTGGTCTATTGCGATTGGGTCTAAACTAGCTAAAATTCCGATATCTTGCATACAAGGATCTTCTGCCACAGCACAGCAATCACAATCTACTGATAGATTTTTCATCACACTAATATATGCAATTTTTCCTTTAAATAAATTATGAACTGAAGAAGCACTGTCAGCCATTGATTCTAAAAATTTATTTTGTTCTGGTAGGTTATCCCATATTGTATATTGATCTTTGCTATTTCCTGCTGAATGAATCCAAGCTTTTCCTTCTGATGAAGCCACACCTATTGATAATTGTTTTAATGCTCCACCATATCCTCCCATTGGATGTCCTTTAAAATGTGATAAAACTAACATTGAGTCATATTTATCAATATTTTTTCCTACATAATTTTCTTTTAAAATTTTTCCATTTTCAATTTTTAGTACTTTGTCTGGACCTTCTTCGTCCATTAAGTCTACATCAAAATATTTATTCCAATTATGCTCTTCTAATAATTTTTTATGTTTTTCAGTTGAATTTCTAGCTCCTCCATATGCTGTATTACATTCTACTACTGTTCCATTAACATGTTCTACTATTGGTTTTACAAATTCTGGTCTTAAGTAATTTTGATTTCCTTGTTCTCCTGAATGTAATTTTACAGCTACTTTTCCTGGTAAACTTACTCCTAATTTTTCATAAATTTTTACTACCGCCTCTGGTGTAATCTCTTTTGTAAAATAAACTTTTGATTTTTCCATTTTCATCATTCCTTTTTTTATATTTAGGTTTTAATATGGTTACCTATAAACCACTTTATAACATTATAAACCTTTTGAAATAATTTTAATCTTTGTCATTCTACTAAATTTCTAATGCTTTAGTTGCCTTTTCAAGCTCTTCTCTTATTTTTATATGTTGTGGGCAATATTCCTATTTTCATTGGACATACTTTTGCACAATAGTTATTTGTCAACCATGATTTTAGTTTGTTCTATGTCGATTTTTTCGTCCTTTTTTGGAAGTCTCATTAGTCCAAACCCTAACTTTTTAATTTCTTCTCCTAAATATTTCATTTTTATTCCTCCTAACTTTTTATTATTTCTTCTTGTGTTTCATTTATGTTCTATCTACACTTATTTATATACCTTGGACTTAGCTCCAAGTCAATACCTTTGTCTTTTTAATTTTTTTATCATTTCTTTGCTTTTAAACCATACAAAACTCTTTTTAAGTATATTCCCTTTATCAGTTTTATTTTTTCTACATATTCTTCATCCATTTTAACATCTCCTGTGTCCATACATTTATAATATGTCTTGAGCAAATTATATCAAGAATGTCCATCATTTTCAAGATTTATTTATCTGCCCAAAGATTAGTATATCACTTGGCAAAATATACATCATTTAAATAAATTTCTATAATTTTTAGGAAATCCCATCTTATATAAGACTTTATCTATTTTTATCGTAAAAAGTTGAGTTTCTAATCTTTCTATTTTTTCACTAATATTATAATAAAATTCATTAAACAAATCTTTTTCTAACAATATTTTTAATATAATTATTACAGAAAATAAATCTCTGGTTGCATATGCAATTTTATTATCTTTTCTTGTTAACTTTAATTGTCTGTGATAATCAGTAATATTTATTCTATTTTTTAATCTAACATCGTATAGTTTTTCATCATGCGCACATATATTTCGTACATTGCCTAGGTTTATTAAATATACCTTTAGCGTTTCACTTTGTATATTAAATTTTCTACTTATATTATTTTGTTCTTTTTGCTTCATAAAACTATAAAATTTTGAAACTTTTCCAAAAGATAAAATTCTAACCAATACCCATAAAGGGATATATTTAATGCCTAATCATCTTATTGGAATTTTTGTATTGATGGGATATTTCAAGATTAATATCATCTATAAATTTAAGAATTAATTCTCTATTTTTATTTGAATTATTAAAATTTTCTGGAATCAAATAATTTTTATGACCATAATTTTTTGAGAATTCATATGCTATATAGGTATCAATTTTTCTTTCCACTAATAAAATGTATTCTAAAAATATAATTCTTATTTTTCTATCAAATTCGTATAAACTATAAATTTCTTCTAGAGTAGCTTCATTAGTAAATTTTTCTTCTCTACTATTTTTATTTAAGAATAAGTCTTTATACCCATTTATCAAATAATAATAGTTATTGTTTAATAATATTTCTCTAGCCATGGCTACATTTTCTATGTTCAGGTTTCTGTTTTTTAACAATTCTATTTGCTCATTTATTGTTTTGAATTCTTTTTCCAATAATTACCTCCTATTTTGTAAGAAAAGACCTCGGAACCTAAGGTTACACGAGGTACTAATCTATTCCGACTTCAGCCCCGTAGGATCTCTGAAGTACTGATCTACTGTAGATAGTATAACATCTTATACTTGATATTGTCAAGTACGACATTAAATTTTCTATCTACTAATATTAGTGTATTTATTTTTATAAAATTTATTCATCCAAAGATTAAGACTTTACGGGGGTAAAATCTCCTGGATGCGAAAATAGTATCAACCATTTACCTTTATAATCATCCAATTTTATATTTCCAAAAGTTGTCACAGCTTCAAAACCTGGTGCTTTTTGTCCTATTTTTACATTTCCATTCATCATTAATTCATAATCCATAAAAATAAATCTCCTTTCTTTTTATATATTATGAAAGAAGATTTATTTTGTTAATTTCTTTGCACAAAACAATTTGATATGCTATAATTATTCATGTGACTATAACAATCCAAAAGGATATACAGAAACGGAGGAGACTTTATGGTAAAACTAATTACATTCTGTCCAAGCTGTGGCCAAAGAAATAGAGTAGTTAATACATTATATATGCGTTTGGATGAATGCACAAGTGTTACATGTAAGAAATGTGGTTTACATTTTCGTACAATTTTAAGTGATGAAGATATTAGGAAACTCTTTAGGGATGATTCTGTTGTTCCAGTAGTCTCTACTGGAAAAGATTATACTCTTAAATCAGAATTTATTAATCTTTAAAAATGATTCACTTAATAGTCACCAACAAGTAGTAGGCAGAATTCTTCCGCCTACTACTATATTTTTATTTATTGTTTTAATCTTAAATATCCTAATTCTTCCCAAACATTATAAGCTAAATTCAAACGGAATAATAAAGTTGGTTTTGCTCCTACTCTATTTTTATCTACAACACAAGCATAATATCTTACATCTGGGTCTTCATACTTCTTTAAATTAAAAAATTTAGTGTCTACTTCGTTTAAAGAATATTCATAATTGTCTAATGTATCACGATTAATTTGTTTGATTAAACACAATGTGTCTAAAACCTCTTTTACGGTTCTACTAACAGCTAAATCGTTTACATTTAAATTAACTGGTAATGTATTACTTTCTGCCAATTGTAAGGTAGAACAAATATATAAGTTGAAATTTTGTGCTAAATTTGAAAGAATAGTAGCCGTTTTCTTTAACTCTTCTCCTATTCCTATATTAGCTGTATCTGTTTTTAGAGTGTCATAAAATACATATTCTATTTGCTCTTTATAGTAATAATTCATAATTACTTTCTTTAGTTCATCATTTGTATGATCTGTTATGTTAATAAAGTGAATAGAATTGTTTAGCTCTTTGTCAATCCAATCTGTAACTGCAATTGTTTTCCTAAATTCTGACGATTCTTCTGTAAGTCTTTTTACAAAATCTCCTTGTTTTTCACCTTTCTTTCTAAGAATAAATCCATCATCATCTACTTCCACTTTTTTTGGATTATCTGGTCTAAATTTAAATTCTAATAATTCTCCTTCTGTTTTACTAAGTTTTTGACCATGTAATTCTTGAATTGCTTTATTGTTTAATATTGTAGTAATTAAACAAAGTCTCATTTTTTCTTCTGACATTTCGTTTGATATAATTAATACTTTTTTCTTATGTACTAATGCTGTATGTGCTGCTACATCAATAGTAAATCTACTTTTACCAGAGTTTGATGGCATAGCAAATGCCATTGTTTCTCCTTTTCTTATACCTTTAAATACACTATTTAAAATAGGAAAAGGTAGTGCAAGTCCATTTCGTAAATTATTATCTCCCATTTCTAAAAAAGTAGTTAAATTTCTATTTAAAACTGCTCTTTTAAATTTCTCTGTGTCACTTACTTGTACAACTGCACTTTCTACTTCTTCAATAGACATTTTGTCATATAAAATATAATCTGTAATTTCTACTATACGTTCTTGTATGCTTTGAATTGGAATAGCTAAATAATTTTTTCTTAAAACAAATAGTTTTCTTAATTCTACATATATTTTTTCCATGTTGTATTTTTTATCTTCCACTTTTGCTTTTAATTCACTTTTAAATCTAAATGCCTCTTCTGTATCTCTGGCAAAATTAAAATTATTTTTAGCAATTTCAGGTGTATATGTGCCACCTTCTGTAAATAATATGCTTTTGTACGCATTTAGTATAGCTTCGTCTTCAAAATAGCAATCTTCGTATAGAAAATAATATTTAACGATTAATTTTGGATCTGTCAATAAAAGCCCCATATAAATATGTTCTAATTCCTTATTACTTAGTTTTTTAGGGTATATTCCTTCTTTTTTTTCTTCTTGTTTTTCGTTTTTCTTTGTTTTAGGTTTCTTTTCTTCTTCCTTTTTCATCTTACCTAGTTTTTCTATCTTTTTTAATGCATCTATATAATTATTATTTAACAATTCTTGTTTTATTTCCTCTATAATATCTGCATTTTCGAGAGTTACTGGTATATTATTTAATATTTCATATACTTTTTTTATTTTATCTTGTTCCATATCAATTTCTCCTTTTTGTATTATTGATTTTAGTAGAGGTTTTATCTACCTCCACCACCGCCTCCGGCCACCGGCCTCCGCCGCCACCGCCAGAGAATCCTCCGCCTCCGCCTGAAGCTGACGAATAAGCTGATGACATTGAGCTACTAATAGAATTAGAAAAACTACTTGAAAAGTCTGTATGCATCATTAAGTACATATAAGAATATGTATTAACATCTATTGTATTTTCTATATCTGGGTACACAATTTTTAGTTGTTTTAAAACTTTATCTGCAATTCCAAACGCAGTTGCATATACTAAAAATTTCTCCCATATTACAATTTCAGGTACTTCTCTTTTATCTAACATAGAAAATTCTTCCATATATTTTTTTAGGCCCTTCCATTTTTCTGATTCATTAACACCTTCTTGTGTAAACACATTTAATTTTGACATTTGAATACCAGTTAAAATTAAATTAATCAACGCAAATATTATAAGTGGTATTAATCCGACTAATAGATATATGCTAAACGCTTCACAAAATGCCGCTCCAAATACTATACTAAAAATAAGAGTTACTATATATTTACTTTGTGCTCCAACTAGCTTTTTATATCCTTCTTCTTCATTTTTATCTATCAATTTATTTTTTCTTAAACCAAATTTAGTACCTTTATTGATAGACTCTTGTAAAGATAAAATTTTACTAGAAGAACGTTTTATATGTTTTTGTAAGTCCTTTACTGTAATTTCTTCTTTTTCCTTAAAAGCTGATACTAAAAATTCAAATATTGCTTTTTCATCTTTGTTTTCTTCTATAATGCTTCCTTCTTTATCTAAAAGTTTTATTTTAATAACTTCTTTATTTTTCTCATCTTTAGTAACTTCGAAATCAATTATCTTTTTTAAATTCAAGTCTAATAAAGTAGCTGAAAATATTTTACCTATATCTGTTCCTAACAAATCTCCTTTTAGTTTTTTATACATGTAAACAGCCTCTGATGGTGTTGCACCTTCTCTTGGCATTTCTCTATAATAAATAATTTCTTCTGTTGGTTTTAATTTTTCTTTTCCTTTTAATCCTTTTACTTTTTTTATGATATTTTTAATAAATTTTATAGATACTAAAATTAGTATTATATTAGTTATTACAGTTACTGCTGTTTTGAAAAAAGTTCTCCTTGTTCTTCTTGTATTTGCCTCATTTGCCCAGGTTGTTTCTTCACGAGTCACGTCGTCTAAGATTGTTCTATTCTCTCCTCTTGTAGCTGACATTATCATTTGAGTTGGGAATAAAGTTCTTACTTCTACAAATCTTCCTGCATTAAAATTGTCTATTTTAAATTCAATTCTATTTAAATCAGTGGCATAAATTTCTCCATTTAACCCTTCGGTATGTCCCCATACTTTAATATCTTCTATATTAGTTGCATTTTCTGGTAGTATAATAGTTCCTGTAATAGTATCAGCATTTATTTCAAAATCTTCTCCTACAAATTG
>CALYAH010000115.1 GCA_944393455.1 uncultured Clostridia bacterium | reverse complement strand
CGCAACCTATTTGTATAAAATAAAATGAAGGTTGCTCCAATCGCACTCGCTTTCAGCTCGTTTGGTCGCTTACGCGGTGTTTTTAACTAATATAAATTTTAATAAAAGCTAAACCGTAATGAAATTTTTTCTAATTATAAATCTGATAAATTAATTCCCTTTTCCTCTAATTTTTTGCATAATTGTTCATAGTTAGCCCATCCATTATCACTACTTTCCCATGCAGCTCGAACTTCTGTTAAATATTTCTCATTTAGGTTAAGATAACTTTCTAATAATAATCCTTTTTGAAATTCACTTCTTTTTACAAATTCTTCATAATGTTCAACTGGTGGTAATTCGTCGATATTTAGCTCTTTATCTTTTACTTCTTCTACAAACTCACGGCATTGCTCTTTTAGTTTTTCTCTTATTTTCAAATAGTCTTTTTTATTAGCTTTTGGTTTATTAATATTATACTTAATTTTTCCTTTTAAGATTTTTTCTTCTGTTGTATAATGCAATAATTTCAAAAAGTCACTTGTTCTATCATTATTTAAACTATAATCAATTAGTAATACTGGTGTTTGCAAAGCTAAAGAAGGAAGTGCAGAATGCAATCTTGGAGTAATTACTAAACTTGCTTTTTGAATTTTTTGCAAATATTCTTCTACATATTTTCTTCTTGTTTCCCAACTAAATTTAGAATATTCTTTAGAATCTCTATTATTTGTAATTCGTACTATTTCTTTATCTGTCATAGTTTTTATTTTTTCATAGATTTCGTCTTTTACATCTACTAATAAAATATAATCTTCCTTTTCGATTCCCTCAAAACGATCTAACGTTAATGTCATACATCCTGAAAAATAGGATTCTATTCCATTTTCTTTTAACAAGTTTTTTGTATAACTATCCCTACATCCTATTGGTTCATGTTTTTTCATGTATTCTTTTCCATATCCTGTTGTTATGTGCCTTTGATCAATATGATAAATAGTATCATAATGAGAAAAATGCATAGAAATCATTTTTGGATAAATATAAGGTGATGGTGGCCAATTAAATTTTTTATTCATCCACCATGCATTCATAATGGTTGCAACATATTCTTTTTCTTTTGGCACAAAAGATGCAACAGCATCTCTATCTATTATGTAGTCTACTCTTGGAAGATATCTTTCTGCCGCATAAGTCTGTACATCGTCACCTATATTTTCTGTATCTTTATACATGATTAAACCATATTTCATATTTTTTTCTCCCTTTTATTTCTTTACTCTTAATATTTCTTTTAAACTTTTATGATATGGATTATAGCTTAATATCCATTTCACATCCTTTTGTTTTTTCCAATATTTTTTGTCTTCTCTAAATTTTTCTCTAATATCCATCCAAATTTCTTTATTAATTGGACTTGGATTTGCATGTTCTTTTAAGAATTTTGGGATATTTCTTAATGTTTCTCCATCCACATCAAATCCCCAATCTTTTAAATCTACCTTTTCGCTTAGAACTTCCATCATAGATAGGTAACATTTTTCACATTCACAACAATTTAGCTTGTCCCCTTTATCCATATAGCAAACTCTTAATTTCATTGTTTTTCCTTGTCCTTTAAAATATCTAACAATATGTGCTGCTTTTTCTATTCTAGTTTTTTCATACCCTTCATGAACAATATTACAATTAGCATATTTTACAGTTTCATCAATTTCTGGACAAGAACCACAAGTTGTTCCCTTTTGTGATTTTACATTCAATGTTGCTGGTATGTAATGTGTCGTAATATTATATTTATAAGCATATGGAGCTACATGTCCTAGTAATCCAATACCATGTTGTATTCCTCTCCACCAGCTATCATCAATTCTTCCTTCTAATAATTCTTTTGTTAGTACATGTTCATAAATGAACTTTCTGAAATTAGTTTTTATAAATAAATTCTTTAATTGTAATTTTTCTGAATATTCAACTGCTAAATCTTTTAATGACTTCCATCCTTCTTCATTGTGGTCCCATACATCTGTCCCCCAGATTGTAATTAGCAAAGGCTTTTGGCTAATTACAGACACCAAAGAAGAAACGGAATCTATTCCTCCACTAAAGAAAACAGATTTATTTTCCTCTTTGTCATTTTTTATTTTAGTTTCTATAATCTCTTTTACTTTTATTTCTCCTTCAAATTTTACATTTGGATATATATTTTGAAAAGCTTCTTTTGTTTTTTGTATACTTTCATAATAATTTTTATCCAATTTGTTAACAACTAAACATGAATTTGTTAGCCAAATAATTGGTAATACATTACTAATAAATGGTATAATAGCAATTTCTTCTGGCACATCTGTCATATCTTCGCCATATTCTATTTTAAATTTATTGTCTAAATTAAAAAATAATTCTAATTCTTTTGAAACCTCGTAATCTACCTTTATTGTTTTATTTTCAATTTCCACATTTTTTACTTCTATCTTATTCATTTTTTCTCCTCTATCTCAAATTTTTCTTAAAAAATTCTTTAAATTGCTCACATTTTTTTGGCCAACTCCACTCTTGAATTTGCTTTAAATTTTCTTTAGATAATTCTTCAAATTGTTTTCTATCCTCTAATAATTTAATTATAGCTTGTTTTAAAGCTTCTTTTGAACGTTCTTTTAATATAAATTCTTTTTGTTTTTCTCCTAATGCATCTCTTACTATCCCTACATCAGTAGATATAATCGGAACTCCACAAGCCATTGATTCTAAAACTGGATTTGGTGTTCCTTCATTTTTAGACGCACAAATATAGACATCTATTGAATTATAATATTCTGGCATTTTATCATGTGGAATCAATCCTTCGTTTCTATCTGCAAATTTCAATTCAATTGGATATCCTTCTTTTATTAATTCTTCTAACGCTGGTTTTATAATCTTATTAACACCTTTTAAATCTGTATCTCCTTCTGAATCTGTAAATTTGCTATTTCCAACCCATCCAAATTTTATTTTTCTATTTTCTAATTTTTCAGCTTGAAATCTTTCTAAATTAGCTGGTTTAAACCTTTCTAAATCTACGCCATCACTAATTACTGCCATTGGTTTTTTATCTAAATCAAGGTCATTATAAATATCTCTTAAGATTGTAGAAGAAACAGTATAATTTTTAGCATATTTTGCAAAAGACTTTGTTGTTTCAAATGATTCTTTATCTAAGAATTTATGGTCATATACAGATGTTGTAAAATTTATATTTTTAACATATTTTTCATAAAATTCTTCAAAAGTATATCCCATATTATAGATATAACCTCTTGCATATTCATAATCTAAACAAGATAATAAACCTCTCCACAAACAGTGTACTAAATCAAATTGGTTTGCTAGCAATACTAACCTTACAATATTATCATCAAATACAGATACCGGAAAAATTGTAACATCAAATTCATTAGATAGATTTTTTTTAATCTCTCTAGCAATGTTAGAAAATGCCCATCCGTCAATATCATAGACAACAGCTATTTTCTTTTTATCTCCCTTTTTAGTTCCAAAATCGTTCTCAAATTCTATTTTATTATCTAAATCTAATAACATTTCCATATTTCCTTTAAACACTGGATTTGTCATTTGATAAGTTTCAGCTGATATTTCTTTTTTCATTTACTTCTCCTTATGATTCTATTTACTTTACTTCCTATACGATACATTTTAGAATTTTTTAAATCTTCTATCTCTTTTAATAATTCCCTTTTTTCATTTGTAAGAGCTCCTATATTTCCTAATAAAATTTCATTTTCTTTTTCTAAAATGTAGTTTCTCATTTTCGCTCTTTCTAACTCTACTTCCTTGTCCATGATTTCTCCTTTACTGTTTTTTTCTTATTATATCATACTTTTCTTTGATGTCAATCGCAAAAAAAGAGAAGACTTTTTCATCTTCTCTTCATTTTTTATAGATTCTTGAATACTAGCCTATTATTTTCAATTGTTACTAAAATACTATCTTGTTTAATATTTCCTAAATCTCTAGCAGGTATTGTCAAAATCTCGGTTTTTTGACTACCTACATTATTTGGATTCGTCAAACTTGCTTCAATATAATATTGTTTTGTTGTATCTAAATCTTCAATATAAGTATCAAAATAATAACTTCCTTTTCCTGAGTCGTGAATATACATTTTTTGCTCAAATCCATCTGATGTTTTTAATGTTAATTGTGGTAATGTTTCGCTAATAGTTTCTTTTCCATTCACAATTTCTTTTATTTGTATGTTTCCACTAATATAATGTCTTCCTGCTCCATTATCATTTAAGTAGATTCCATCTAATTTTGTACTAATGTTTCCTTCATATTTGTCAGCTTCTATAAATTTTAAATAATTATTTTGAATAATTACTTTTAAGTTTTGCATTTTTCCTAATTCTCTACTTGTTATATTTACCATTTGTGTTTTTTGATTACTTTCTGCCATATTATTAGCATTAGTTAGGCTTGCTTCAATATAGTATTGTTTTGTTTTGTCTATATCTTCAATATAAGTATCAAAATAATAATTTCCATTTCCTGAGTCGTGAATATACATTTTCTGTTCAAATCCATCTGCTGTTTTTAATTTTAGTTCTGGCAATGTAGTACAAATAGTTGATTGTCCATTTATTATTTCTTTTATTTGTATGTTTCCACTAATATAATGTCTTCCTGCTCCATTATCATTTAGGTAGATTCCATCTAATTTTGTTGTTATTGTTCCACTATATTTATCTTTATCAATAAATTTCAAATTATTATTTTCGATTATTGCCTTTTTATCTTTTATTACTCCAAGTTCTTTACTTGCAATTGATATTTTTTGCTTTTTATTAGCTTCTTCAGCTAAGTTCTTTGGATTCGTTAAACTTGCTTCAATGTAATATTCTTTTTCTTTATCCACATCTTCAATGTAAGTATCAAAATAGTAACTTCCATTTCCTGAATGATATAGATACATTTTTTGTGTAAATCCATCTACCGTTTTTAAATTCAACTCTGGCAGAGTAGTTGGCACTTTTGCCACACCTTCTACTATTTCAGAAATTTCTATATTTCCACTAATATAATGTCTTCCTGCTCCATTATCTTGCATTGATATATTAGTTTGTTTTGTTTGAATATTACCTACATATAGGTTAGCATCTATATATTGAAGTAAACTATCTTGTATAAATACCTTGTTTTCACCTATTTTTCCTAGTTGAATTTCTGGTAATACTACTTTTTTAGTTTTTTGTTCTTCACTTGCTACATTGTTTGGATTTGTTAGTCTTGCTTCAATATAATATTTTTTAGTTGTATCTAAATCTTCAATATAAGTATCATAGTAATACATTCCATTTCCTGAATGATATAGATACATTTTTTGTGCAAATCCATCTTCTGTTTTTAAAGTTAATTCTGGTAATATATTTGGTATAGTATATTTTCCATCTATAATTTCTGAAATCTTAATGTTTCCGGAAATATAATGTCTTCCTGCTCCATTATCTTGCATATTAATTGATTGTAATTCTGTTTCTATAATACCTTGATATGTGAATTTTATTTTGCTATCTTCTATTCTTACATAATTATTATTGCACAAACCTAATGTTTTATCTTCCAATGTAAATACTTGTGTTTTTTGTGCAGCTGTTCCTATATTATCTTGGTTAACTAAAGTAGCTTCAATGTAATATTCTTTTGTGATATCTAGATCATCAATTGTGGTGTCATAATAGTATGTATTTCCATTTTGTTGATAGCGATACATCTTTTTACTAAACGTTCCATCTGTTGATTTTAAATATAATTCTGGAAGTCCATTTGGTACGTAACTTACACCATTTACTATTTCTTTAATATCTGCTGTTCCTCTAATATAAATATTTCCATTGTTCTCTATTAATTCTATTCCATTTACTTTTGTACTAATAGTTCCAACATAAGTAAATTTCAACAAATTATCTTTTGCTTTTAACTCTCCATTTGCACAGGTTCCTAAAGTTTTATTAGCAAAACTTACTCTTTGTGTTTTCATTTCGGTAGTTCCCGCATTTCTGGGACTTGTTAATTTTGCTTCGATGTAGTAATTTTTTGTTACATCTAATGTATCTATTATTGTATCATAATAATATGTAAGTCCTTGTTTATAGTAACTATATAGTTTTTTACTAAATGTTCCATCTTCTGATTTTAAATATAACTCTGGAAGCGACTTGGGAGTATAGCATGTATCATTAATCCATTCTGCTATCTCTATATCTCCACTAATATATTTGTGTCCGTTACTTTCTATTAAATTCATAGTTGTTAAATTTGTATTTATTTCTCCCATGTAGCTCTCATTGGGACGATAGCTTGCATATTGTGGCATATTTTTATAAAGAGGAATTACAAATTCAAAACTACTATTTTCAATTCCACTTGCTTTATAACCATTATAAGTCATTAATCCTTCTGACCTAGCCGCTTCAATATTTTGCATATATTGATGATTATATAAATTTCCTGTTTCTACAACATTATATTTTTGGAAGTATAGTGAAGTTTGGCCTCTATTTATGTAATTTTCTTTAATAAATTTAGCTCCGCCCATAATAGAACTTTCTAAGCTAAACCATCCTTCTTCATATGCTCTTTTAGCACCACTTTCATATTCTCCAACTCCACCTGATGCTCCTATATTAAATAAGTTATAAACAGTTCGCCCATTATAAACATATCCTGTTACATATGGTCCACTTCCATCATTTCCTTGTTCTTGTATAATTCTAGAAACTATATGAAATGGACTTACATTGTTTTGTTTTGCTGCATTCATTATGGTATCTATATAAGAATCATTATATAAAAATGTATTTTCTGTCATTTTTTTAACAGCATCTCTATCACCTACTGATGAAGATAAATCTTGAAATTGGAAAATATATTGTTCTGTTAAAGCATTCCTTGGATCCATCATATATTTAATTGCTTCTTGTGATGCACAATACCATCTTCCACTAAGATCATACTTTCTTGTTCCACATTGTGGGCATAACCATTCATCTGTATATGTATCATAAATTAAACTTTTTGGGCTTCCACCATGTCCTGTCCATTCATTATTAATTACAGTTTGCCAGTCTAAACCTGTATAACATAGTTTAAAAGTCCAATTAGGATGTTCTTCTTTTAATTTAAGTAATGCACTTTTATACCCTGGATACTGACTTTCATTAATTCCATTAATATCATAGCTATAATAAGCCGATGCACTTACTTCGTTTCTTATAAAATATTCTATTACTGATACTACTATTACAAGTAGCATAAAGCTAACCAAAAATCGGCTCATCTGTTGTATTTTTCCATTCATTTCTACCTCTCCTTTGTAATCAAACTAGTTCTATTATATAAAAAAATTCTACTTTTTTCAACAAAAAATCCGATTATTTTTCTGTAAATTTTTTACTTTTTATTACTGTGTGCAATCTTGATTTTAATTTATATTATTTTGAAACACCGCGTAAGCGACCAAACGAGCTATAAGCGAGTGCGATTGGAGCAACTTACTTTCGTTGAAAGATTTATCTTTCAACATCATTAGTTGCGACACACAAGGTGTTCAAAATAATATAAATTAAAATCAAGATTGAACAATAATAAATTTAAAGACTATCTCAGTCATATCTGCTGAAATAGTCTTTGTTTTTATATCTCTTCTTTTTCTTTCAAAAATATTTTACTAAAAAATCCTTTCATATCTTTTTGGAAATATGCAATTCCACTTACCCAAACTAAAATATATATTGGAATAAAGTTTAGCATATATCTTGACCTAGTTTCCCAAATTAATAAGAATAATAACAATCCTAATATACTTAATTTTGCTGTGTTTAGTATGTTATTCTCTTTTTTTCCTCTTTTAATACTATAACAAATAGATACAATAATTCCTAAAATCATTGTAAAATGGAAAATTTGACAATAATAGAAAACTGGTCTAAAATATTCTCCATCTACCATTAAAAACTCATGTGCTATATTACGGTCTATATTATAAGAATTAATAACATATTCAAAATCATAAGTTCCTTGTCCCCAAGTTTGCCCTTTGGCTTTATTACTTAAAAATTTAATATATCCTTGTGTACCATAATTTTTTAATCTTGTTTTTATTTGTTCAATATTAGCTTCTTTCCTTGTTTCATAATCTGGAAGCTGTAATGTAAATTGCCATTCTTCTGCTGAAAAAGCTCCACTACCATACATTCCCATCATAATAAAATGAGTAAAAGGAACTTGTTTTGTGTCTTCATATGGAATTCCCATAATTCCTGTATTTTTAATAAAAGCTGTATATGAAACTTCTATTACTAAAAATGTTAATAAACTTACTCCCATTATTTTTAACATTTGTAAAAATCTATGATTAATTATTTCATTAATTACA
This sequence comes from uncultured Clostridia bacterium, assembly GCA_944393455.1. Lineage (GTDB taxonomy): Bacteria > Bacillota > Clostridia > TANB77 > CAG-508 > CAG-269. The sequence goes on along the minus strand of CALYAH010000115.1, from coordinate 13,521 downwards.
AATGCTATAAGTACTATTAAAGCCGTTACTTTTAACTTTAATGATATAAATGCCAATACTCCAATTAATACTGCATACACATATTTCTTTTTAGTATTTTCTAACTGTGAAATTTTTATAAAACTATATAAAAATGCTACTGGTAAGAACATACTAGTTGTATCTGTATACATTATAGTTGAGTATGGATAAATTGGTAAAAATAAAAACATAAGCACTAAAGTAAAGCATGCAGTAAAATTGTTAAATACAGATTTTGCAATTTTAAACAAAAAGAAAACTGCAAGTTGTATAAATACAATATTTCCAATTAAAGTTACTATATTTACATCAGTTAATTGGAAAAAGCTAAAAAATTTAATAGTTACTGCTAATATTAAAGTTATAAAAATATTATTAGGTGCTTGAATATAATAAACTGACATATCAGTAGAATGTCCATATTGTAAAATTTCTTGTGCAGATTGAATAACTAACCCCAAATCCCAACTTGGATTTGTTCTTACTAAATATCCAATAATTGCCTGTAATATTATCATAACAGTTACTACACATCCATAAAAAATCCATGTAGCTTTATTGCTTAATTTTTCACATCTTTTTGATAACTTTTTATATATGTAACAAAGGGCTAGGAAGGAAACCCCAACCATTCCTAGTACAAAAACCGGATTAAATTGGTAATTTCCTTCTAGTGTACAAATTAAGAATATCCATGTTAATAATAGAAAAAATATTATACTATAAACTTTTATTAAATCAATGTTAAAATGTATTTTCTTTTTTTGTTTTTTCTCTTCCATTTCTTCTTCCTTTTCTTATTGTTTTAGTTAAAATTTATATTTCCGTCTGCAATACTTACTGTATATTGGTTCATTTTTCCTAATGTTTGATTCTTTATAGATAATTTTTGTGTTTTTTGACTGTTTGGTGCTATATTATTTACATTTGTTAATTTAGCTTGTATAAAATATTGTTTTGTAGTGTCTAACTCATCTATATATGTATCAAAATAGTAATTTCCATTTCCTGAATGGTATAAATACATTTTTTTACTAAATTGTCCGTCTACTGAATTTAATGTTAGCTCTGGAAGTGGTGTTGGAACATTTGCTTTTCCATTAATTACTTCACTCATTTGAAGGTAACCACAAATATAATTTCCACCAGTTCCATTTTGATTTAAACTAATACTTTGTAGATTTGTGCTAATAGATGCCTCATATTTATCTGCCTCCATAAATTGTAAGTAATTATTTTGAATTACAACTTTTAGTCCTTTTACCTTTCCTAATTCTTTAGCAGGTATTGTTATAGTCTGTACTTTTTCATTAACATTTGCTATATTGTTTGGATTAGTTAAGCTTGCTTCTATATAATATTTTTTAGTTGTATCTAACTCTTCAATATATGTGTCAAAATAATAATTTCCATTTCCTGAATGATGTACATACATATTTTGACTAAATCCATCTGCTGTTTTCAATGTTAATGTTGGCAATGTGCTTGGAACTGTAAGCACTCCATTTACTTTTTCTTTTATTACAATATTACCAGAAATATAATGTCTTCCTGCTCCATTGTCGTTTAAGCTAATATTTTCTAGGTTTGTGCTAATTGTTCCTTGATATTTATTAGCATCTATAAATTCTAAGTAATTATCTTGGATTTGTACTTTTTTATCACCTATTTTTCCAAGTAATTTATCTGATAGAGATACTTGTTGAATTTTTTGTTCAGCACTTGCTAAATTCTTTGGATTTGTTAATTCTGCTTCTATATAATATTTTTTGTCTTTATCTATATCTTCAATGTAAGTATCAAAATAATAACTTCCATTTCCTGAGTCGTGAATATACATTTTTTGTTCAAATCCATCTGCTGCTTTCAAAGTTAAACTTGGTAAAGTTGTTGAAACAGTAGCTTTTCCATCTACATTTTCCATAATTTTAATATTTCCAGAAATGTAATGTCTTCCTGCACCATTATCATTCATTGATAAATTTTGTATTTGGGTCGAAATTGTTCCTACATATAAGGTTGCATCCATAAATCCAATTTCACTATTTTCAATAGTAACTTTATAATCTCCCATTCTTCCTAATTGTCTATTACTTATTACTACTTTTTGTGTTTTTTCTGTATCTTGTGCTATATTATTTGGATTTGTTAATTTTGCTTCTATGTAATATTTTTTATCTTTATTTAAATCTTCAATGTAAGTGTCAAAATAATAACTTCCATTTCCTGAATCGTGAATATACATTTTTTGCTCAAATCCATCTGCTGTTTTTAATGTTAATCCTGGTAAAGTAGTTGGAACCATTGATTTTCCATCTACATTTTCCATAATTTTAATATCTCCAGAAATATAATGTCTTCCTGCTCCATTGTCATTCATTGATAAATTCTGTATTGTAGTTTGTATACTTGCTTGATATTCTTCTGTTACTCTAAAAGTATTTCCTTCTACTACTATATGTAAGTCATTATAAGGCCCAATTGTTGTTTTTCCTTGTAATGATATCTCTTTAGCTTTCTTAGTATCTAGCGCTATATTATTTGGATTATCTACTTTTGCTATAATATGATAAGTTTTTTCTTTGTCTAAACCTTCTATATTTGTATCAAAATAGAAAGTGCTGTTTCCTTGCCAATAAGAATACATCTTTTTAGTAAATGTTCCATCTGTTGATTCTAAAGTAAATGTTACTTGACTATTGTTATTAAAGCTGTATTTAGTTCCATTAATATTCTCTTCTATTTTAGCTGTTCCTTTTACATAAGGTTTTTGATTACTTTTTATAACATCTATTGTATTTAATGTTACAACTGTTTCTCCTTCATATTGGAAATATAGTTGATTATTCTTTGCATTTAAAACTCCATTTTTTCCTGTTCCTAAAGTTTTATCTGGGAAAGTAATTTTTTGTGTCTTGTTTTGAGTTGTTTCTATGTTTTCAGAACTTGTTAAATAAGCTTCTATGTAATACTCTTTGTTTGGGTCAAGAGTATCAATATCTGTATCATAGTAATAAGTTGTACCGCCCATCAAATAACTAAATAATTTTCTATTAACTGTTCCATCTGTTGATTTTAAGCTTAACAAAGGTAAATCTTTTGGTGTTCCAGCATTTCCATTTACTACTTCTGCAACATCAATTGTACCTTTTATATAACGGTCTCCATTACCACCTGTTATAAATTCCATACTATTTAACTTAGTACTAATTTTTCCATAATATGTTCTTCTAAATAATTCTTTGTTTTTAATAATTGCATTTGCGTCAGCTTCTGCCATTCTAGTTAACATCGTATCATTTAAGAAGTTTAATCTATCATATGGGTTATTAATAAAACAATGCTCTATTAAAACACTTGGAATTCCATAATGCATAGGCCAACTAATAATTCCATAATAATCAGCAATTGTTCCATCTTCATATACATCCCAATCTGCTCCTACTCTTATTTTTGGTTTGTATGAAAATGATGGAACTCCTACACTTCTTAAATTTGTTAATATATCTGTTCCTAATATGTTAGAGTATTCATAATATCTTCTTTGTGTAGTGTTATGAGTTATATATACTTCTGCACCTGATAAACTACTTGAAGCTTCATTTGAATTTATATGAAAGCTTACTAATAAATCTGCATCATTTTCTTTTGCTCTTATTGCTCTTGTTTCTCTATCTAATGTTTCACTTTCTTGTTTAGTTAAAATTCCTGTAATTCCTGGTGTATTATCTAAAATTTCTTTAACCCTTGTTGCTAATTTCCAAGTAAGGTCTTTTTCAACTAAACCTCCTGCAGCTGCTCCTGACTCAGTTCCTCCATGCCCTGGGTCTAACATTACAACAATATCATCTTGTGCATTTACCATAGTTGGCACTATAAGTAATGTTATGACAATCAAAAATGATATTAATAATTTTTTATTTTTCATTTTTTCTCTCCTTTTTTAGGTTTTTTTACAAAATTATTATAACATTTCTATTTTTATTGTTCAATGTTTTTTATTTAATTTTACTTTCAAAAATTAAACTAACTCCTTGGAAAAATATTATAAAAAAATAAACTACCGCTTTATTGGAATGAAAAATAGAAATTGTTGGGTAAAAAATGAGGGATGTTCATAGAAAATCAATAATTAATATATCTAAAACTAATACCTCGGTTGCCTTTCATAACAAAAAACTTCTAAAATTTGCTAAATGGCACCTCCCAAAAGGGTTCGGGTTCCTCCATTTAGCAAATTAAAGAAGTTTTAATGTTATTCCAGTTACATTCGGATTATTTTTATCTATATTAATTATTGATTTTGCTCTGAAAGAGGCGCATTTTTGAGCCTTACAATTTCTTTTTGAATGTAATGAACAAGGTAGTTTATTTTTTTTATAATATTTTTCCAAGAAGTTACTTTTTAGCTATTAAAAGGTTAACTTAGTCTTAAAAATTCCTGGTAAATATAAAAACATATATAAAATCTTATTACTCATACCCTTTACATATCTAAAAGAATCTTCTGCATTAGTAAGACATGTAAATAAAATATAATGCTTTATAACATACAATCTTTTAGAAAATGTCACATGTTTCATATCATGGTCAAAAATTTCTTTAAAATATTCATAATAACCATATGGATTTTCCTTAAATTCTTTCCTAATATTTTTAGTATATCCCCCTTCCTGATACTCACATATCATAATAGGTTCATTAACACATATCATTGCATACTTCAAATCCATTTTATGATACATTCTAGCTTCTGTTATAAATCTTTCTTTTTTCTCTAGTTCGTGTTTAAATTGTTTTCTAATTTCAGAAAAGAACACAATCGCCTTTTCTCCTGTTTCTCCTTCTTTAAAATATAAGTTAAACATGGTTGTTCTTTTATTTTTAAATTTATTTCCCATATTTTCATTATTTTGATTATATTTCAAAAAACAAATCCCATAAATATTTTCTTCATTTTTATACTTCTCATAATTTTCTTTTATTATTGCAACAGCTTTATCTGTCAAATAATCATCTGAGTCACAATCTAATATTAAATCTCCTGTTGCACATCCCACTAACTTATTAATCGCTATCATTTTTCCTTGATTTTCTTGGTAATAATATTTAATTTCAAACGGACTTTCTTTTTTCCATTTTTCTACTTTATCTCTTGTTTTGTCTTTTGAACCGTCATCCATAATAAGCCATTCAATATCCACTCCATATTTAGAATTTTTTACTAGACTCTCGTATAATTTTTCTAATAATTTTTCTCTATTATAAGTTGGAGTTAAAATTGATATTTTCATTTGATTTTCTCCTTCTTTTCTATTATACTTACTACTTTTTCTATAATTTCGTGATTATCATACTTTTCTATTTCTTTTTGGTTAGTATTAGAATTTGTTTTTTTCTTCCTAATTATTTCTTTCATTCCATCATAAATACCTTTTTTAGTATTTTCAAAAATTTTGCTATTTTCATATTTTTCAACTGCTTCCCTTGCTGCTGTATCTGTTATAAGAATTGGCTTGTTTAAAATCTTAGCCTCTTCTAAAACCATTCCATATCCTTCAAATTGAGACAATAGACAAAAATAATCTGCATTTTTTATATATGGGTAAGGGTTTTCTTTTTTACCAAGTAAATGGAATGTGTTTTCCACATTTTCCTTTTTTATCAATTCTTCTATTTTTTTTCTTTCTACTCCATCACCAATCACGTAAAAATTATGATAATATCCTTTTTTTATAAGTTTACTATGTACTTCTACCAATCTATCAATCGCCTTTTGCTCTACTAATCTTGCTACTGTTACAAAGTTTAGTGTATCTGTTTTAAATTCCACTTCTTGTTTTTCTTCTGCCTTTTTTATAACACTTTCTCTATCAATATAATTGTATATCACTTCTTTTTTGACAGGTTCTAAATATTTATTTCGAAGTTCTGGATAAACTGTTCTAAATTTTTTCAAGTTATCCCTACTTACAAATACTAAAGTTTGATATTTGGAATAAATTTTTTTATCTAATTTCTTTTTAATTTTTGACTTTATCCCATTTCCAAAAACTAAAGAAATATCATTATGAATCCAAGCTATTTTTCTAGTCCTTTTATTATTCACACTAAAAAGTCTTGTCACTGGTCCTTCTAAAAAAGCAATTTCTACATCATAATTGTCTTTTATTTTTTTACGATAAATTGATTTTTTCCCTAATAATACTTTTAATGGAGCTATAAATTTTCTTTGCATGCTAGATAGTTCTGCATAAGAATTTTGGTATAAAGTTTTTCTTTTTACTTTTGGACTTAATTGCTTTTCTAATTCACCTTTAGCATATATAGTAAAGATTGTAACATCATATTTGTCACATAAGACATTTGCCAAATCTACTAATACCCTTTCTGCTCCACCTAATGTTAAACTTGTTATTCCAAATAAGATCTTTTTCATTTATATCTCCTCTTTTATTTGTTCTATTCTGTTTATTAATAATGTATTTAGCACAACAATCATCATCATATTAGATGAATTAAAGAATGTATAACCCGCTAAAAATGATAGTGCAAATACAAAACTACATCCTAGAAACAACATTAAATCGCTAGATTCTACTTTTTTTCTATGTTTTATTCCTTGATAAAGTCCATAAACCCATATAGCTAAAAATGGCACAAAATATAGTAAAAATCCTATAATTCCAAAATTGAATAAAAATGCTGGTATCTCCATCTCTAAAACTAATTCCCTAAAGTTTGCTAAATATCCATTTCCAAATAAAATATGTAATGGACTTTTTTGATTTTTTACCAATGCTATATTATAGATTAATTGTTGCATCCTTTGGTCATTATTTTTTACACCAAGCTTATTTGCTATTTGGTATAAATCCATAATGGATTGTTTTTGTGGCCCACTCATATAATTTTCTTCTAATGTACCTTGTTCAATTTTTTCTTTTATCTCTAGTAAACTTCCTGTAATATGTGATTCTTGCTGTTTTGTTTCATCTACAATATTTTTTTCAATATTTTGCAAATGTTTTCTTCTTTGGATTGTTGTTGAACCTATTGCTATAATTACTAATAATATAATACTTATGGTCGCTATACTTCCAGCAATTACTTTTTTATTTATTTTTCCTTTATGAATTAAGCTATGTGTAGCCTCTGTTATTCCATATAATATAATTACTAACAAAAACCCAAACAATCCTGTTCTTGTTCCTAGTAATAACGTTAAAAACAGTCCTTCTAATAGAATAATTGGAATAGCAAATTTTCTTATTTTTTCCTTTTTAATATATTTTGTCGTAATAAATAAAGATAAAATTAAAATAGCCCCAATACTATTTCCTGATTCAAACCATCCTTTGTATCCCATTCCTTCTATATATGTACTAGAAGATGTTTTAGTTAAAATAGAAATGTAAATTGATATAATATAAATTCCACTTGCTATTAAAACACTTTTTGCCAATTTTTCTTCTTGATTACTTTTTCTAAAAATATAAATATAGATAAATAAGTTTAATATCATAAAAGTATAATTTATAATGTATTGTGCCTCATGAATTACAGTTCCATAGCTGCTTTTTGTTATTGTACCTCTAAATACATAAAGATGTAGTAATCCATATATTAGATATATAAAACCACCTAACATAGTATAAATCTTGAATTTGCTATCGCTCTTAAAAAACAAATATATGGAAACTAAAATTGGTATAATCGGTCTTATTATTGTAGATGGTGAAGAGTTGCTATTAAATATATTTCGATATCCAAAACTTATTATATCTAATATTGGACATAATATAATAAATATACAAAGTATATTCTCAATATTAATTTGTTTTCTTTTTAATATTTCTTTTACTTTTTCCATCTAAAATCCCCTAAATATTTTACAATAGATTTTATATGTTACTTTGTTTATAGTTTTCATATAAAAATCTTTTCCACTTTTATTTTTTCTCAAGATTTTATTCTTTTTCCAATTTGGAAATTTTTCATTTAAATTAATCCATGTTTTATTTAATAATTCTTCTCTTATTTTTTTATCTTCTATTTTAACCATTCTAAGTAAAGAACTACAAAGTAAATATCTTGTATAAATATATTCTATTTCTTCTTTATACTCATCATATATTCCTTTTTCTTTATAATACCTAATAACGTGGTCTAAAACATCAAAGATTTCTTTTGTTCTTTCATTTTGTGAATTTGAAATTGAGTTTTCCCTTTGAATATAATGAATACAAGGCTTTTTTAAAAAAGATACTTTTTCTAAATAAGGTATTAATTTGTAAGTAAACTCTACATCCTCATATCTATATCCTTTTGGAAATTCTATTTTTGCTTTTTCTAATATTTCCCTTTTAATCAATTTATTCCAAGCAACTACTCTTACTTTTTCTAACATTTCTTTTTTGCCATTATAAATTGCACCTGTATCAATTTTTGTTTTTTCTGGATATTCCCAATAGAAATCACATTCTACCATATCACTGTTTTCTTCTTTTGCTAATTGATACATTTTTTCGTACATATCTTTTTCTACATAATCGTCAGAATCTAGAAAAGCAATATACTCACCTTTAGCATATGGAATAGCATAATTTCTTGCATCTGATAGTCCACCATTTTCCTTTTCGAAATATACTAATTTTTCAGGGTATTTTTCTAAAAATTTATTCACTATTTCAATACTTTTATCTTTTGAACCATCATTTACTAATATTATCTCTATATCTTCTAGTGTTTGGTTTACTAATGTTTCTAAACATTTTTCTATATATCTTTCTACATTATAGAAAGGCACTATTATACTTACTTTTGGCATACGTTTTACCTCATTTTCAAATATAATTTTATTGAAATCATTAATAAAATTCGTTTTATAAATTGTTTTAAGTTCTCTGGTTTAATATTTTTATATACTTTTCTATCTTTTATTTCTTTAATATATCTTTTTTGTTCTTTTGCATTTAGCATGTTTGCTTTTAAAATAATAGAATTAGTATAATATTTTTTTACTATTGCTTTAGTTTCTTCTTTTATATTGTATACATCTATTAATTGTATCATATTATCATAATGTGCTAACATATCTTCTGCCCTTGCAATGTCTTTTTTATTATCTTTACTTCTGGTCAAACTTTCTTCTGTTTGTAAATAAAAATATCCATAAAATTCGGTTGATACAAAGCTCTTAGCTTGTACAATAATTAAAGGTGTTAAACCAAAATCTTCATGATATCTTAATTTATATTCAAAATTATTTTCTACAAAAAATTCTCTTCTATATAAGTAAATACAAGCTGGATCTATAAATTTATCTACTGCATATAGTTTTTTAAAAGCTTCTTCTCCTGTACATTTTTCAAATATTGGTCCATCTAAATTCTCTATTACTTTTCCAGAAGTATCTACTTTTTTCATTTTAAATTTTATTACATCTATTTTTTCATCCATATATTTTTCTAGATTTTTATATAAATCTTTATCTAAATAGTCATCTGGATCTATAAAAGATAAATAATCTCCAACAGCATGTTTAACTCCATAATTTCTAGCTGAAGCTAAACCCCCATTTTCTTTTTTTAGATATTTAATTGTCATATTTGGATGGCTTTCTTTGTAGTTATTTATAATTTCTTCTGATTTATCCTTTGACCCATCATTTACAATAATAATTTCCATATCTTGCATACTTTGACTGGCAAGACTTTCTAAACATTTTTTTATGTATTTTTCTACATTATAAACTGGAATTATTATACTTATTTTAGGTTTACTTTTTTGTTTCATTATTCTTTTTAGTTTTCCCTTCTAATAATAATCTTCTTTGTTTATATTCTAATATTATTATATAAATTATAAAACTTATAGTTCCTAACACAGAAATCACAAATGATATATAATATAACATTGTTCCTTCATATTTTACTTCTACCTTTCCTTCTTGTCCCTTGTTTAATGTTATTTGTACAAATCCATTGTCAGATTCTGAAACCTCTAATTTTTGTCCATTTACACTCGCCTTATATCCCATATAATAAATAAACGGTAATTCAATCTTTGTTTCTTCTTTTATATCATTAGCGCTAAATGTTATTTCTAAATTTTCTTTTTGACTTTCTGATATTTCACAATATCCTGCTTGCACAATTGGTTCTTGACTTCTATTTGCTATATAGTTTATGTTATTAAATGCTTTACTTGGTAAATATTCGAAGGTAGCACAATATCTAGAAAATCTTTGATTTTCTTCTATTTTTTCTGTACTATAAAATTCTTTCCAATCTACCCCTTTTACAATTTGCGCTTCTTGTAACAATGGTGTTATATAAATAATTGCTATTAAAATATATATTGCAATTGTTCCTAAATCTATGTTTTCTTTCATCTTTACAAGATTTACTGCTGCAATAGGTACTAATAAAAAACTTGCTATTAGTAAAAATCTATATGGGTATTGTATAATGCTTATAAAATCTGGTAATTTAGTCCAAGGAATTATTGTTGTTGTAAGCAATGTAAAAAATATTCCTAATAACAATGTTGTTAAATATAATTTTCTTTTATCTTTATCTATCTTTTTATATACAAACGGAGTAAATAATATTGGTATTATTATTGTTAATCCTAATGCAAAACACATATCTATATTTTGTGAATTTGTTTCGTTTAAAGAATATGACCATTCATATTGCATTTTACCAAATAATAGTTGATATAAGTATACACTATGATCATGCAATCCTTCAGATGAAGATTTTAATTCATTAAATACTGCATATTCTGTATTCATTTTGTTTTGCAACATTGGACCATAGAAAAATGCTACTATTAATACTATAAAGCACGCATTTATTAATAAGTATTTTATAACTTTTTTATTTAATACTTTTTTAATATTTATTAATAAATACATTATTGCTACAATTATTGTTAATAATGTACTTATATTATGCGAAAGTAGTAATCCTATTGCTCCTATTGCCAAAAGATAATGTCTTTTACCATTATCTTCTAATATGTTATATAAACCATTAAATACTATTGGTATAAATGCAAAAGCTAATACCTCTCCTAATGCTCCTCTTATATAAATATCTACTAATCTATATGGTACAAGTAAATATAGTATTGATGCAAGTAATGATATTTTATCTGACTTGGTTATTTTTTTTACCAAATTAAACATTGCAATACCTGATACTAGTACAGTTAAAAAGATTAATATATTTAAAGATTTTACATATGAATGTATAAATATTTTTATTATCATCATTACATAGTTTGGTAATGGTGGATAAAATATATTCCACGAATATCCAAAATCATTTACAAAGTTTGATGCAATAAGAGGAGGTATTTGTCCATCTTTTATCGCTGTTTCTGTCCCTACTGTTCTTGACAAATGATATATAGAATCTTGTCCTTGTGCATGTCCTATTAAAAGTGGAGTACATATAAAAAATGAAATTATGGCTATTATAAAATAATATTTTAATATATCTTTAGTTATTAGATTTTTTATTTTTTCTTTCAAAATTTTCATCCTCTTTTATTGTTCTTTATTTTCATTTATTGACATACCAATAAAGATTGGTAAACAAGTAAATATACTATATACATATCTTGGCTCACCAAATACAGGCGAAGCAAGTGCCGTAAGCCAAACAAATAATACTGGTAGAAATATTAATAATTTATTATATTGCTTTTTATAAATAACATAAGTTATACATGCCAATATTACCCAAAATAGAAAACCTATACTTACAATCATACTAACTATTGGTAAATTTCTTGTATTTACAAATTCATTTAGTTTGTCTAGTAATTCTATTTTAATAACTGGTTTTTGTTCAAACTTATATTCTTCATATTGTCCAAATTGCTCTGTATTTACTCCTGTATACACTCCCCAACCTACAGTATTTGGATAATAATATCCAAATGAACCATTTACAAAAGATTCTATTGTTTCTATTGGGAATTGTAATGCTAATTCTACATACAATTTTATAAGTCCAATTTTGTCTTTTTCAAACCCCTCTTCCGAAAATTGTGATTTTATAGGATCTGCAAAAACTGGCATATATAATTCTTCAAAATTTTCTATAGGTAAATATTGTTTTATTTTTGTTTTTTGTTCTTCTGATAATTCATCTTGTTTATATACCATTAATCTTGCAAATTGTTGAATAGGTATAGATAACGCTTCTCTAGTTGAACCTTGCTCAATATTTAAAGCACTATATATTGGTCCTGTTATAATCTCATACAATATAATTGGTGTTAAAAATATTATTAATATTTTCTTATAATATTTTCTAAATACTATTAAGACAAATGGAAATGTTAATATAATAGCATATATTCCATTATTCCTAAATAACATAGCAAGAAAAATAGTTAGCATTAAAAATCCCATTCTTAATTTTGAAGAAAAGAAATTTTTAGTATTAATTGCCATTTCTGTTAATCCTATAGTAGCTAATAAAATGGCTAGAGCAAATGGTATGTCTTTATACATCGTTATTGTGAAAAAACATATCGTTGGACAAAACATATAAAATAGTAACGTAAATATTCTTATAACTACAGGTACTTTTTTTCTTGCCATATAATAAATTGCAAATGAAAATATTATTGAGGTACATATTGTTTGTATTAAAGTATAAATAAAAGCTCCTGTTTGATAACTATTAAAAATAGCTTTACCTATGTTCATACATATAGCTATTATTTCTGTATGTAATACTGGATGATGATTAGTTAACTCTACAGCTCCTGTTCCTTGCAAGATTTGTATTACTGAATCTATCAACACATTTCCTGGATAGTAATTTAATATATATGGTACATATGATAGAAATATAACTATTGCTACTACCATAATAGATTTTTTATTTGCTGTAAAAAATTTGCATTCTTTTATATTTTTCACTTTTTCAATAGCTTGTGGTATATTTGCCATTATAATCATCATTAAAGATGTAATGCATACAAAACATGCTTCAAATTTACACATCAACATTAATATATCTTTTTTGCAACTTGGAATCTGCTCATTTGCCGCAGTGTATCCTACTATTATGAAACAAGATATTATAAAACTATATATTCCTGAACACATAAATAATCTTTTATTGTATTTTTCTAATGCTTTACTAAATAAAATACATAAAACTGCAACTACTATAATCCACTTAAAATTATTTCCATCAAAATAAAATGAACCGATTTACAACTTGTACACTTATGCATATAGTCGTTATTAATGCTAATATAAATATCCATAAATTTTTACATTTAGATATTTTTTCCATATTATTCTCCTATTTCGTCTTTTTTTAAAGTTTTAAATTTATCTGCATATTCATTTAATTTTATTTCAAAATCTTGTCTACTTCTTTTAACCATTGTTTGTAATATTAGTCCTCCAAAGAAAGACTGTATTGCACATATAAAGAAAAATATGCTTGCTACAAATGATGG
>CALYAH010000114.1 GCA_944393455.1 uncultured Clostridia bacterium | reverse complement strand
TGCGCCATAGAGGGGTCGAACCTCCGACCATCAGATTAAGAGTCTGCTGCTCTACCAACTGAGCTAATGGCGCATTTATTTAGCTGAAACTTTTTAAATTATAGTACCTTTTTCCTTTCTTGTCAATAGTTTAACAAAAATCTAAGCTTTAAATTTGACACCATTCTTGATTTATGTTGACATATATATGTTATATTAGGCAAATAGCCAGAAAGGATGATTTTATGAATAAAAATATGACACAACCTATTTGTTTTCGGGTAGAAATTTCAAAAGATATTTTTTCACATGAGTTGCTTAATTACTTTGGTTGCCTTTGTGATACTCTTCATGGTATCCCAAATGATATTAAAACTGGAACTCATTATTTACAACCAAACATTGCAATGAGCTGTAACGTATACTTTCTTTCAATTGAAGCATATTCACAGTTTGCTCAATTATATGCTAAAATGTTAGAAGGTGATTTTGAAAGAAATATTTGGGAAAGAGCAAACGGTATTATTTTTGATGATGTTACAAAGAATTATTTAATTGAATTTGGCAAAATTTTAAACCAAGTCACACCAGTTATAGACTATATAAATAAGAATGGTGGATTATTAAATAATTCCTTTCCTGGATTTGATGCTTTAGAAAAGGCGTTAAATAGCAACACTTTACCTGATAAGGTTTTGAACTCTTATCACGCTTCTATTAGGATAATTTTTTTATTCCTTATAGTATGTGAACAGTTTGAAAAACCTCATTCTGGAAAGTTAAGCGAATCCGACCTTTCTAATGAAGAAATATCTTATCAAGGCAATATAAAGTTTTCTTTTTTTAAGCTTTATAAGTTATTAGAAAACTTTAGTCCTTGTATTAATTTTATTAATGATAATGGAGGCTGGTATAACTCTCAAATAATTAGCCGTGGATTTGCTAAGATGAAAAAATATCATAAGGCTGGTAAACTAAATAAAGAAATATTATCTTCTTTAGAAGAGATAAAAACTTTCTTAGATATGTATTTACCAATCGCTAAATATGTATCTGAAAACGTAAAGGATGTTCATATGCAAACTGTTCCTCATAAATTTGAATAATAGTTTGTAAAAATAAAGAGGGGGTACAATTCAAGTTGTACTGACCCCCTCTTTTTTATTTACTTTATTCTTGCACTCTATATTCACTTACATCTGGCTCTACAAATACCTCATCACTTACATTATTAAATTCGTACTCTCTTTCTGCAATTTGTCCAGCAATATTTGCTTTGACATATAATCCTGTATCTTTTTCAATGTAATATTCATTTTTTTCGTTGCCATTCATAGATAAGTTCACAATATAGCATTCTTTTTCATTATATTGAGTTTTACTTATCTTAGTTGTAATACTCATAATAAATGTTTGCCAATCATTTTCAGTTTCTAAACAATCAAATATTTCGAACCATAATGCAACTTCTGCATCTAATTGTACTGTTTTTTCCTCTTCATTATCGTAATAAATATTTGTTCTTTCACCATTATTATACATTGACATTTTTGCAATTTTACCATTCATATTTCTTTCCATTATCATTGTCTGTTTATTATCTTTTTCATAATAATTTGCTGTTACTATCACTCCATCTTCTTCAGTTGCTACAGATTTGATATGATAATTTGTACTTGCAAGATATTTCGATGCATTGTTTTGTATTTCTTTTATTATTACAAAATTTCTAATTGTATGTATTAAAACTAATATAATAATTACTAAAACAATTAATGCAGTTATTTTTAATATTTTTTTGATTTTCTTATTTTTCATATAGACACTCTCTTTTCTAACTATAACAATGAATTTATTTTATTTCTAATTTTCAGTTCCTGTATTCGTCTGTGTTGTATCAGTTGTTTCTGTAGTCCCTGTATTTTCTTCGACTGGTGTTGATGGTTCTGTAGTTGATGGTGTTTCTACTGGAGCAGATGGTGTTTGGGTTGTTGCTGCACCTGTTCCTTTTAATACAATTCTTGTCATAGCATTATAAGTGTCTCTTGAAAGTAATTTAGTTGATATTACTTTTCCATTCAACATTTTAGTTATATAAGTTTCTGTTTTTAGTCCGTTTGTACCTTTTTGTTTTACTTTTTCTGTACCTGCAGCTAAACTTGAATCTTCTACATATTGAGTAGAATAAGGAATTGTAGCTACTGTTTTAGTACTAAATTTAAAAGTATATTCATTTTCTTGTTTAATTCCATAAATAGAAATTGTTGCAATTCCATTTTTTGCTGATGCTGATATTTTTATTGGATATTCCCTCGTATTTTTAAACTGAAAATCCGTTGAGCCATATACAACTGTTGCATCTCTACCGGCTCCTACATATGAAGTGACAAATTGATGATTTCTTCTTTCCACAATTTCTAAATCTGCTAATAATACAGCATTATACAAAGTAGATGAAATTTGACAAATTCCTCCTCCTATTCCGTCTACTACTTCTCCTCCTGAATAAATCTTTCCGTTTCTATATCCTGCTGCCGCTGTTCTTGGACCTAATGTTTTATTGTAAGAAAATGTTTCTCCTGATAAAAGAACTTTACCATTTATCTTTTGGCATGCTATTTCTAGGTTCGTTGTTCTATCCACATCACTTACATCATATCTCGTTGTAAAAGTTGATAATTGGTCCGGAAAAGCTTCTGAACCTAATTGGTCTATTGTAATTTTAGGTTTTGTTATAATAAGCTTAATAACATATTCTTCTTTTTCCTCTTCCAATAATGCTCTTGCTGCTTCCACATCAAAGTCTACACCTTCTACTTCTGGATATATTGCAAATGGATCCTTTGTAAAATAAGCATCTTGGGCCTCTTTATATATTTCTTCATGAATCTTATCAATATCAATTGGTTCAGGTTCTTTATTGACAACCGGTATTTCAATATAATCCTCATTAATGTCTATCTGTTTTAATCTTTCTTTTACTTGATTTAATAAGTTGTCTGTATCTATTAAAATTCCTGCTTTCCCTTTTGTAATAATTAATTCTTCTCCTTCTATTGCATAACTTGACTCTATTACTATTCCTGGCAAATTAACGCCAATATCTTCTATCATTTGTTTTGTAGCATCTTCATTTAAAGTCATTTCTACATTAACATTTTTCTTTGCTATTAAACTAAATAGAATTTCATAATTGCTTAGGAAAATGTTTTCATTTCTACCAATTGAATATGCTTCATCTACAGCTTTTTCTATATTATAATTAACTTCCATTAAAGTTGGATTTAAAGTTGTTTCGTATTCTTCATACTTTATAGGAATTTCTTTTTCTTTCTTTTCTTGATAAATTGTTTCCATTTTAGCTTTGGCTTCTTCTTTTGATAATCCAGAAACCTCAACTCCTTCGATAGAAACTCCTGCCATCATATTTGAATTATTAATATTGACCAAGGCAAAGATAGTAGAAATAAATATTCCAATTATAATTATAAAAGCTACTATACCACCTATTATGATATACTTCTTTTTACTTTTTTTGTTGTCCATTTTTTTTATTTCTTTTTCAAGTTTTTTTGCCTTCTTTTTAGTTTTTTCAAATTTAGGTTCTTCGTCTTTTTTAACCTTTTCTTCTTTGGCCTTTTCTTCCTTTTTTTCCTTCTTTTCTTCATTTTTAGATTCTTCTAAATTTTCTGTTTTTTCTACTGAAGTATCTTTTGGTTTATTTGACTCATCCATCTTTTTATCCTTTTCTTCTACACTCTCTTTCATAAAACTTCCCCTTCTATGTTTTTCTATTTAAATCTTACCATAAAGTCATTTTTTTTACAATATATTTTATATTTTTTTAACACCTCAAAAAATGGAATAAATCCCCTATTTAATCGTATGTTTACCGTTTTAGTTTATGACATAGTAAATATTTTTTTCAAATTTTATAACTTTTTTTAAAAAAATACTTGAACATTGTAGAATTTAATATTATAATGTTGACAGCAAAAGATAAATAAGGGAGAGAAATTAAATGGAGTTAACTAAAAATATATTTTTTAATACAGACAAATTAGTGGAAAATAGTAAGATTAAGATTTCTTATATAGGTAAACTTTTTCAAGATTCTTCTAATGAAGTTTTTATTCATTATGGATTTGGTTCTAATTGGGACAATGTAACAGATATAAAAATGGAAAAAACAGAATTAGGATTCCAAGCTGAAATTAATTTATTGGAAGGGGAAACTTTTAATTTCTGTTTTAGAAACGAAAATGAAAATTGGGATAATAACGATGGTAAAAACTATATATTCCCATTAGAAAAAATTCAAAATGAATTATTGGTTTTAGAAGATGAACCCGTATCTTTAGGATCTGCTAAAAAATTAAGAAGATCTTATTTATGGAGCAAAAAAGTTCGTTTAGCTGTATACAAAATAATAACTTATCTACCAAAATTAATTTCTGGAAATTATAAGAGAAAAGTAACAGATAATAGTAATGATTAATATATAAAATAATTATAAAAAAACGATAATAATTAATTATTATCGTTTTTTATGTTATAATCCAACCACCATTTACGGAAATGATTTGACCTGTTGTATATTCATCTTCTATTAACCATTCTATACATCTAGCAATATCTCTTGGATTCCCTACTCTTCCTAGTGGAATTTCATCTTCAATTTGTTTTATTTCTTCGGCATTAAAATTAGAATTCATTTGTGTATCAATCATTCCAGGTGCAATAGAATTAACTCTTATACTAGATGGTCCTAATTCCTTTGCTAATGCTTTCGTAAGCCCATCTATTCCAGCTTTTGATACAGAATAAATAACTTCTAAAGCTCCTCCTACGACTCCCCAAGCAGATGAAATATTAATAATGCAACCTTGTTTATTATGTATCATACTAGGAATTACTTCTTGTGACATAGCAAATGCTGAATACAAATTTGTATTAATTACTTTATTCCAATCTTCATCTGTTTCATCCGTGAATAATTTATATTCTGATATTCCTGCATTATTTATTAATATATCTATTCTTCCGTATTTTTTTAAGGTATATTCTACTAATTGTTTTGCTTCTTCTCTTCTTGAAACGTCCGCTTTTTTGATATCGATTTCTATATCCTCTTCTTTTAATTCATTTTTTAGATTATTTGCTGCTTCTTCTGATTTATTGTAATTTGCTATTACTTGTATATTTTTTCTTGCTAGTGTTTTAGCTATTTCTCTTCCAATTCCTCTAGAAGCTCCTGTTACAATAGCAATTTTTTTCATAATTTTCTCCTTTTTATTTTATATTTATCTTTTCCCACTTTATTTTACCATCTTTTTTTATATAATGCAAAAAAAAAGCCAATAATTAAGAGCTATCTCAAAACTACTGACCTTTAAATGGAGCCACTTCTCAGATTCGAACTGAGGACCCCCGCATTACAAGTGCGGTGCTCTGGCCAACTGAGCTAAAGTGGCATAATATTAAAATTGGTGACCCGTACGGGAATCGAACCCATGTCTCCGCCGTGAAAGGGCGGTGTCTTAACCGCTTGACCAACGGGCCATATATACAAAGAACTAAATAATATTCAAATTATTTAGTTCTTTTGGTGAGCTATCCGCGACTCGAACGCGGGACAACTTGATTAAAAGTCAAGTGCTCTACCACCTGAGCTAATAGCCCACATAAATGTGAAACTCACAACGCTTTTATATCTTACAATATTTTTCCACAAATGTCAATACATTTGTGAAAAAAAATTGTATTTTTTGTGTTTTTTTCTTGAAGTCTTTATATTTTTACATATTTTTTTATGCATTTAACTTTTCAACAACTTCATTTACATCAATTCCATGCACTCCACACGCTTCTTCTAATGTTTCCATTTGTGAAGCTGGACATCCTAAGCAATGCATTCCCATTTCTAATAATATTTCTGCTTTTTCTGGTGCTTTTTCTAATATCTCACCAATTTTTGTGTCTTTATTAAATTCCATTTTTTATTCCTCCTTTTTTACAATCTTTTCCTATTCATAATAGTTATTATCTAGCCTAATTCTTAAATATTTATACATATATTTTCAAGCTTTAACTATTAACATATAAATTTTACCATAAATTTTAATAAAAGTATAGACAAATTCAAAATTTTGTTGTATGATGGTAAAAATTGTAAGGCGGTGATGTTATTTCTGATTTAATTAATTTTTATTTCATAACCTTTATTATATATCTTTTTATCACATTATATTCATTATATACTTTTATAGATATAATTTTATTTCATAATATGCAAGGTTCCAAATTAAAACTAAAAAAGAAAAATTTTAAATAAAGGAGGCTTTTTTATTCTAAAAAATAGAAAAAGAATTATATTTTCTATCATATTTTTTGTGTTGTCTGGCATTTTAACCATAAAAACTTTTTATCCTATTTACACCTCAGAAGAAATTATTATTCCTTATGGCATTCATCCTTTTGACATTTGTTCTAAAAATCCACAACTTTGGAAATATATTAAAATTACTTATATCTTTGTTTTTATTTTTTCTAACTTCGTTATTAGTAATTTTATTTATGTAAGAATTATTTCAAATTTGTTTAGTCGATTCCATACATCCAAAACATATAATAAAAAATCTAATATTAAAACTCACCCCAAAAATTTCATAGATTCTTTACAATTATTAGTTGGATTTGACGAAACTTCAAATTCTAATTTGTATATTCCAGAAGCTGGTTTATATCAAAATTTTTTAATCACAGGAACAATTGGATCAGGAAAAACCTCTAGTGCAATGTACCCCTTTACACGTCAATTATTAGAATATAACTATAATCATCATAACTCTAAACTTGGCATGCTTATTCTAGATGTAAAAGGAAATTACTGTAATCAAATAAGAAAATACACTGAAAAATATGATTTAGAAAAAGACTTAATTATAATACAATTAAATTCTAATGTGTTTTATAACCCCTTGCATAAACCTAATTTAAAGCCACAAGTTTTGGCCAATCGTTTAAAAACAATTTTACTACTTTTTGCAGAAAACAATACAGAGTCTTATTGGCTTGATAAAGCAGAACAAGTTCTTTGTGAATGTATTAAACTTTGTAGACTTTATAATAACGGTTATGTAACTTTTTTAGAATTGCATAAATTAATCACATCTCCAAATTATTATCAAGAAAAAATTGAAGTTTTAAGAAGTCTATTTATTAATTATAAGTTTAATAAACAACAGATTTATGAGCTAAATGCGAGTTTAGATTTTTTTGAAAAAGAATTTAAAAATTTAGACTCCAGAACTAAAAACATTCTAATATCTGAAATAACTAGAATTACAAATGTTTTTGTCTCTGACTTTGACGTTATGTCCACATTTTGTTCTTCTAAAGAAAAACTAACATTTTCTGGTTTTAATGATGTACTAAAATCCGGAAAAAGTGTTGTTTTAAATATGAATATCGCTGAATATAGCATGCTTTCTAGAATAATAGCAACATATCTTAAACTAGATTTTCAAGCAGAAATTATTAATAATCTTTCTAAAGGTATATCTAAGCCTTCAGCTTTTATTTGTGACGAATATGATAAATTTGCTAGTAAAACAGATGGTGAATTTTTTTCGCTAAGTAGAGAAGCAAAATGTATTAATATTGTAAGTACTCAAAGCTATTCATCTTTAAAAACAACTTTAAAAGAAGATTCTTTTGTAAAGGTAATTACCCAAAACTTAATTAACAAAATCTGGTTTCGCACCGATGATACTTTTACTATTGAAGAAGCTCAAAAACAACTAGGGAAAGAAGAAAAAGAAAGAATATCTAAAAGTGTTTCTGAAAGCGCTCGAGAAACAAACTTTAGCTATATAACAAATACTTTAAATTCTGAAAACTCAAACATATCTGAAACATTTAGCACTTATACACAAAACGACTATATATATGAATCTAATTTTTTTACGCAGAATTTAGAAACATTTACCGCCCTTACTTTTTTGTCAGATGGAAACAAAATTTATCCACCAAAGAAATTAAAAATGTTTCCATATTTTAAAGACTAAAAGTTTATGGATTTACCTTATTTAAAAATCCAAATAAATATAAGGAATGATTTATTTGAGAAAAAAACTTTTTTATTTAATTTTCATTTTTATACTTTCTTTTATATTAGTCAATTGTCTATCTAGTTTTACTTTTGCTTGGGGAGACCCACAAATTATAACAAAACTCAACTCCGCATTTGAAAGTATTGAAGGTTGGATTTTAAAACTTTCGACTCCTGCGGCTGCTGTTGCTGTTGGAAGTGGTATATTTATGAAGAAGTTCAGCTTTGGTGATGAAGAAAAAATTAGAATTGGAAAAAAGTTATCAAAGGTAGTCTTTTTTCTTATGCTTTCATTTTAGCAATC
>CALYAH010000113.1 GCA_944393455.1 uncultured Clostridia bacterium | reverse complement strand
GTATGGTGTTCATCCTTTTGTATTACTTAATTTTGTAAATAGTAAAAGAGATATTAGTACAATTGCTCACGAATTAGGACATAGCATGCATTCTTATTATTCTAATAGTAATCAAACTGTTATAGATGCAGATTATACTATTATGACAGCTGAAGTTGCTTCTACTGTTAATGAAATTTTACTTAGTAACTATCAAGTTAATAAGGAAAATAATCCTAAGAAAAAGGCTGAATTACTTTATGAATTACTAGAAATGATTAGAGCTACTTTATTTAGACAATCTATGTTTGCAGAATTTGAGAAGATAGTTCATGAAAAAATAGAAAAAGGTGAAACACTTTCTTCAGAAGATTTAAATAAAATTTATTACCAATTAAACCAAAAATATTTCGGAAATAATATGGTAGTAGATAAAGAGATACAATATGAATGGGCTAGAATACCACATTTTTATACAGATTTTTATGTCTATAAATATGCTACTGAAATCTCAGCTGCAATAGCAATTGCATCTAAAATATTAAAGCAGGGAGAAACATTTGTAGAAAAATATATAGAAATGTTGAAACAAGGATGTTCTAAAAAATCAATTGATTTATTAAAAATGGTAGATGTTGATTTAGAAGGTAAAGAAGTTTACGAAATGGCTATTGATTTCTACAAAGAAAAACTAGATGAATTAGAACATCTAATATAAGACAAATAATTTGAATAAATTAAAATTTTATAGGCGAACATTTTTTTAAAAAAACTATTGACAAGGAATAAATGTTCGTTTATAATAATCCTTAACAGCGAACATCTATTCTTGATGCTAAAGGAGGATTATATGAAAATTTTAATATTAGATAAAAAGAAAGTCATAAAAATAATTATATTTATTCTAGTAAGTTGTATATTTTTAGGAATACTAGGTATTACCAAAGCATATTCTAAAGAAACATTAGAATACAAGGAAGAGTATATTTATAGTGGAGATACACTATGGTCGATTGCTGAAAAAGAAGCAAAAGAAAATAAATACTATGAAAAAGAAGATATAAGAAATATTGTTTTTGATATAAAAAAAGTAAATCACTTAGAAAATAGTAATTTAGAAGTAGGACAAAAAATTCTAATTCCTACTATTTATTAAAAATAAAACTGCATCCATTTTAATGTTTGCAGTTTTATTATTATTATTTATAAATTAGCAAGAGGATTCTTTTCAACAGCACTTCTTATTTGATCATTATTTACATGAGTATAAATTTCTGTGGTAGAAATACTTTCATGTCCTAAAAGTTCTTGTAGGGCACGTATATCAACTTGTCCATACTGGTACATTAAAGTTGCAGCAGTATGTCTTAATTTATGTACAGAATATTTTCTACTATCTAAGCCAGCTTTCATTAATTCTTTATTTATAATTAATTGTACGGTTCTGTTACTAATTCTTTCTCGTCTTTCACTTAAAAATAGAGCTTTGTCTGAAAATTTTTTATCATGTTTAACACCTTCTTTAGGTCGTACTTCTAAGTAGTCAGCAATTGCTCTCATACAAGCTTTATTTAAATAGATTGTTCGTTCCTTGTTTCCTTTACCAATAACATTCATTTTACATTCACTAAAATCTATATCATTTATATTTATTCCAACTAACTCTGATAAACGCATTCCACAATTTAAAAATAAAGTAGTAATAGCAAAATCTCTTTCACAATTTCTATTATCTTCATCAGAGGCTGCCTCTAATAGTTTCTTGCTATCATCAAGAGACAAATATTTAGGTAATCTTTTATCTTTTTTAGGTGTTTTTAAAGTTAATGCTGGATTATGGTCTAACTTAAAAGTATCACTTGCATCTTGGCATAAATAGTAAAAGAAAATACGTATTGTTGAAATCTTTCTAGCTCTTGTAGCAGGCTTACTATGATAATTAGTTGTTAAATAACCAAGAAAGGCATGAATATCATCAATCTTTATTTTCTTAACAGTATCTATTGTAATATCTTTTATTGAAATTTCTTTAAAATCCGTTTCATTAGTCATATTAAAATGTATTTTTATGAATTTAAAAAACATAGCTAAATCATAGTTATATTCTTTTATGCTATTAGGAGATTTATTTAATATTGTTGTAGAATAATCTAAAAAGGCATTTAAAAAATCTGGATTTTTTTCTCTTTTTATCATATGTTTCACACTCCAAAATTTATTTACAATTGGATTATATATCAAAAATAGAGAAATGTCCAATAACTAAGAATTATAAGGTTTATCTTTTCATAAAATTATGATATACTAAATTCGCTATAAAAAATGAAGGAAAGTGATTAGATGAGAAGAAAAAAGAATAGAGGAATAGATGATGAACAACTGCCAAAAGCAGTAGAAGAAATGAAAAATAATCAAAAAAGAGAAGTTAAGAAAAGATACAGAAAAAAACAAGAAGCCGATTTAAAAGAAAAATTACCAAGAAAGAAGAAAAAGATTAAAAAAATTTTACTTAGTTTGCTTGTTTTGGTTATTCTAATCTCAGCAATTAGCATAGGGATTTCGACACATAGATGGAAACTATTAGCTAAAGATATGGCTAATAATGAAAATTCAGTTATTAAAGATATAGATGGTAATATCATAGCAACTTTAGGTAGCGAGAAAAAGAAAGAAACAGTACCTTCTGGACAAATGCCAGAAAAACTTAAAAATGCTTATGTTGCAATAGAAGATGAAAGATTTTATTCTCATCATGGAGTAGATATAAAAAGAACAGCTTCGGCAATTTTTTCTTATGTAATACATTTTGGTTCTTCATCATTTGGCGGAAGTACAATTACACAACAGCTTGTAAAAAATTTAACAGGTGATTCAACTGATAGTATTACAAGAAAAGTAAAAGAATGGTGGAAAGCGTGGCAGTTAGAAACATGCCTTTCTAAAAATGAAATTTTAGAAACTTATCTAAATGTAATATATGTTGGACCTAGTATATACGGAGTAGAAGCTGGTGCAAAATATTATTTTAATAAATCAGTAGGTAACTTAACATTAGAAGAATGTGCATTTTTAGCAGGAATTAATCATTCACCTAATTCATACAATCCATTTTCTGATAAAGATAATGAAGAAAAAATAAAAAACAGAACAAAAACTGTATTAGCTAAGATGCAAGAGTTAGGATATATTGATAGCGAAGAAGAATATAACAATGCTGTTCAAAAGGTAGAAAATGGGCTAGCTTTTAAAAATGGTACAGTTGAATCTAGCAACAGTGTTTATTCTTATCACACAGACGCTCTTATTCCAGAAATAACAAATGATATTTGTGATAAGTATGACATTTCTGAAACATTTGCAACCAATTATCTAGAGATGGCTGGGTTAACTATTTATAGCACTCAAGATTCAAAAGTTCAGGAACAAATGGAGACAGAATTTGAAAAAAGTAAATATAGTTTAGCATCTAAAACTGGGGGAAATTCTTCACAAGCAGCAATGGTTATAATGGATCATAAAACAGGAAATGTAGTTGGATGTACAGGAGGACTTGGCAAAAAGACAGAATCACGTTCTTTCAACAGAGCAACACAAAGTGTAAGACAAACAGGTTCTGCAATTAAGCCAATTGCTGTATTAGCACCAGCTATTGATAAAAAAATAATAACAGCATCTTCGATATTTGATGACACAGAACAAGATTTTGAAAATGGTTATCACCCAGTCGATTATAGTGCGGCTTTAGGAAAAATAACAGTTAGACGAGCGGTTGAATCTTCACAGAATATACCATTTGTAGAAATTATGGAAAAATTAAAACCATCAAAATCTATAAAATATTTAGAAAAGATGGGCATTACAACTTTAACAGATAAAGATAAAGGTTTACCATTATCACTTGGTGGATTAGAAAAGGGAATTAGTCCACTAGAAATGGCTGGAGCATACAGTACAATTGCTAATGATGGAGTCTATATAGAGCCAACTTTTTATACTACAATAGAAAAATCGGATGGAAGTATTGTAGTAAAAGCAAAACAAAAGAAACGAAGAGTATTTTCTAAAGAAGTAGCTTATATTTTAAAAGATTTATTAACACAACCTGTACTAGGAAGTAATGGAACGGCAACCTATTGTAAAATTTCTGGTGTAGATGTAGCTGCTAAAACTGGAACAACAGATGAAAATTATGATAGATGGCTTTGTGGATTTACTCCATATTATACAGCAGTTACTTGGTATGGATTTGATATAAACGAAAGTATTAACTTCAATAATAGAAATCCAGCTGGACTAATTTGGGCTAATGTAATGTCAAGAATTCATGCAGGATTAAAGAGTGCAAAATTTGATAAACCTAATACTGTAATAAGTGCTAAAGTATGTTCTGAAACAGGAAAAAAAGCAACTACTGGTTGTCCTCATACATATACAGAGTATTTTCTATGGCTTACTGTACCAGGTTTATGCGATAAACATAGTGGCACAGAATTAAAAGATACAGAAAATACTGATTCTGAGATACAAAAAAATGTAACAGAAATTATTCAGGGGATTACAGATGATATTGACGCAGAAGAACCACCTAGAACAACGGAACCAACAACTAATACAAATAATACCAACACTACTACACAGGATGACAACAAAGATAAAAATGAAACTACAAATAATAATACGACAAATAATTCGGCACAAGATAACACAAATGAAACAAATACAAATGAGTCACAAAGTAATAATACTAATAACCAAACTCAAAATAATACTTCTAACAGCCAAGATGAAAATGAAAGTAATGTAGATGAAACACCTACTGATAATAGCAGTAGCGAAGATGAATCTATAACGCAATAATTTTATGAAAGGGGAATAAAATGATTAAGGTAGAAAACATAACAAAGAAATTTGTTAGAAATAAAAGTAAAAAAGAAAAAGAAGAATTTTATGCAGACAAAGACATTACATTTGAAGCAAAAGAGGGAGAAATTATAGGAATACTAGGACCAAATGGTGCGGGAAAAACTACATTATTAAGAATGATAGCAGGAATATTAGAACCAACAGCAGGAAAAATCACATTTGACAAAATGGACTATAAAAACAACGAAATAGAAATTAAGCAAAAAATAGCATATTTATCTGGCAACACAAAAATATATGATACATTATCAACTTATGAATTGTTAAAGATGTGCTGCGATATATATGGAGTTCCTAAAAACGAAAGTGGAAAAAGAATAAAAGAAATTACAAGTGTATTAAAAATGGAACAATTTTTATATAATAAAATAGCGAATTTATCAACAGGTCAAACTCAAAAAGTAAATTTGGCAAGATGTTTGGTAAATAATCCTCAATACTATATTTTAGATGAAGCAACGACAGGATTAGACATCATTTCTAGCCAGATAATATTAAATTTTATAAAGGACGAAAGAGAAAAAGGAAAAACAATTTTGTATTCTACACATTATATGGAAGAAGCGGAAAATATTTGTGATAGAGTAATTATGATAAATAAAGGAGAAATAATAAAAACAGGAACGCCTGATAAGATAAAACAAGATACAAATACAACAAATTTAAGATATGCATTTTTTGCAATGATAGGAGGCGTTTTAAATGAAGAATAATCTATGGAATATATTAAAAAAGGAACTTCGAGAATTATTTAGAGATAAAAAATCTTTAGCAATGATGCTAATAATACCAATATTTATACCTCTTTTAATTATTGGAATGTCTGCTTTATTTGATTCTCAGACAAATAAGGATGTGGATGAATATAACAAAATTGGATTTGCTTATGAAATGTCTGAAGTCGAAAAAAGCATAGCAGAAGAAATGAATATCGAAATTATCAATGGAAGTGAAGAAGAATTAAAGAGCCAATATGATAATGGGGAGATTAACTTATATATAACAAAGGACGGAAATAAATATATTATAAATAGCGATGCTTCAGATACAAGTACATATTCAACAGGATTGATGGAATCATACTATAATGCGTATAAACAATATTTACAACAAACTTATTTACAAGAAAATAATATAAGTGCCGATGAAGTATTAAACATTATAACAGTAGAAGAAAATCTAATTGAAGAAGATAATTTCTTTGCAAATTATATAAAAAATTATGCATTCCTATTTATCATGATGGCAATAACAGTATCAGCTACATATCCAGCAACAGATACAACAGCAGGAGAGAGAGAAAGAGGAACTTTAGAAACTTTGCTTACATTTCCTATAAAAAGCAAAGATATAATTGTTGGAAAGTTTTTAGGTGTAACTGTATCTTCAATTATTACAGGTATTATAAGTTTAGTTTTAGCAATTATCTCTTTAATAGTAACAAAAGACATGTTTTCAATATATGAAGGAATAGATATAATGTTTACTCCAATTACTATATTATTTGCAGTTATAGTAATTATTGCATATTCATTCTTTATAAGTGGATTATGTATTGCTATTGCAAGTACATCGAAAACATTTAAAGAAGCACAAAGTGCATTAACACCTTTAACCTTCATATCTTTCTTTCCAGGAATGATTGCATTTATGATAGGAATAACAACAACGCCAATACTTTCAATCGTACCATTTTTAAATTTCACATTAATATTTACGGATATTAATAATGGAACAATAGATTTGGTAAATATTTTGCTAATGGCTATATCTACAATTATTTATATTACTATTGTTTTTGTTTACATTATAAAACAAAAAAAAAAAAAAAAAGTATTATTTGCAAAATAAAGGAAATGTCCAATTGGGGACGTTTCCTTTTGGACATTTTTGTCCATTCTGGGACACTTCTTCTTGAAAAAGCAAAACTATGGCATTGCTTTATAAAAAATAATAATAGATAAATGAAATTCGTTGTCTTTTTTATCTAAATAAGATATAATAAATCATATTTAATAAATTAGTAAAAGAGAAAAAATAGTTTATAAAAATTTAAAAAAGAGGACTATATATGACAGAAGAAATATTAACCCCGGAATTATGTGATGAAATAATAGATATATTAAAAAATCAAATTCACAATGATTTATTAATACGAAAATTACATAAAAAATAAAGGGAAATTTATTGTTTGATTTTTCAAGGGAGGAGAAAACAATAGCAGATGAACGAAATATATTCTAAAAAAGATATAAAAATAAAAAATGACGGATATAATTTTCATTTTAGAGTTGCAGCAGTAATTGTACAAGATAATAAATTTTTAATACAACAAATAGATGGATATAATTATTATATTTTACCAGGAGGACATGTATTATTAGGTGAAACTTCTTTGCAAGCTTTAGCAAGAGAAGTAAAAGAAGAAATTGGATGTGATATTGATATAGAGAAATGCAAATGGTTTTGTTTTCATGAAAATTTTTATAATAAAAATGAAAAACTTGAACATTGGATTGAAAATTATTTTACTGTAAAACCTAAAAATCCACTTACTTCCAATGATTGGGATATAGAAGAGGATGATAATGGAGAGAAAAAAATATTACACTTTAAATGGGTAAGTAGAGAAGAACTTAAAAACTTAGACTTAAAACCCACAGGAATAAAAGAACTTTTAGTTGATAACAAGATTAAGCAATTTACTCATTTAATTGATAGAAGTTTGGAAGGAGAAGAAAATTAGAATATGAGTATAGAAAATGAAAAAACAATCGAAGTATATAGAAAAAATGCTAACAAATATTTAGCAAATACTATAGAATATGATAATATTTATCCAGAGAAAGTAAAGCAAAAACGTGAAAAGTTAGAAAAATTTATTAAAAAAAATATTGAATTATTACCTAAGGGTTCAAAAATTTTTGAAATTGGCTCCGCTGATGGTTTGAATGCAAAATATATTCAAAGCTTGGGATATGACGTAACAGCAAGTGATATAGCAGAAGATTTTATTAATGAAATCAAGAAAAAAGGTGTAAAAACAATTAAATTTAATGTACTAGAAGATGAATTTATAGAAAAATATTCGGCTGTTTTTTGTTGGAGAGTGTTTGTTCACTTCACTAAAGAAGACGCATTAAAAGTTTTACAAAAAACTTATGATGTGCTTAAAAAAGATGGCTTATTTATTTTTAATGCAATGAATTGTGAAATAAAGGAAACTAGTGAAGAGTGGGTTGATTTCTCTAACGAATTTCATATGGGAACTGAACGATATTATAAATATTTTAGTAAAAGTGAACTGGATGACATTATTACTAGAATTGGATATCAAATTTTTGACTTTCATAAGGAGGGCGGCGAAAGTAATAATAAATGGTTGGTGTACGTTCTGAAAAAGAAAGACACCATATATAATAAAAAGTAAATTATAGGAGGAGAAAAATGGAAAGAAAATTAAAAATAATCTTAGACAATTGTCCACAAAATCATAAATGCCCTGCCGTAAAAATTTGCCCAGTTGAAGCATTATCACAAGAGGGTTTTAATGCTCCACAAATCAATTATGATAAATGCATTAAATGTGGTAAATGTTCTAATTTTTGTCCAAAGAAAGCATTAGTTATAGAAGTTTTTGATGAAAAAGAAGGTGGGAAATAAATTGAACAAATTAGAAAGATTCGAGTATGATTACTATATTTAAAAGATATGATCTAATTAATGATGAAAAATTATAATTGACAGACAATAAAATAGTAATAGATATGTCAATTAGAAAAAAATATGATAACTTTTCTGAAATAGAAATTAGGTAAAAAATATTGTCATAAAAATTTTAATATTGTATAATACAGATAGAGTTTATATAAAATCAAGTAAAGAGGAGAATTGCATATGAAAAGAAGATTAAAAAATAAAACAAAAATAATAATAAGTATAAGTTTGATAATATTACTAATTATTGCAATAATATTATCAAATTATTCAAGTAGTCATCATAGTGAAGTTACATCTTTAGCAGGGAAAAAATATAATGTTATAAATTCTAATGTAGTTCAAAGGAAAGTGGGAAGTGGATTAGAATCAGCATATGTAGAATGGGAAAATGTTGATGGAGCATCAGGGTATAATGTATATATAAGTAATGGAAATAATAGTTATAATAGATTAGATAACGAACTAATACGAAGCTACAATAATGGGACAAGTGTATATTACTGGAGAGCTGATGCTGTTGGATTACAGACAGGAATTTATAAATTTAAAATTGTTCCAATAATAAATAATCAAGAGGATACATCTAAACAATTTGAAACACAAGATATAACAGTTTTTGCACACGACAGAACAGGATTTGCTTGGGTAAATGGAAATACAACAGGAGCATATAACATAGATGGGACTTTAAAAGAAGATGCAAATGTTATATATATAACACAAGAGTCGAAAGATACAGTTTCCTTAGAAGTACAAACAAGTAATAATGGGAAGACAGAAAAAGCAGTCGGATTACAAAATATATTAAATTTGTATAAGAAGGGATATGAATCAAAACCACTAGCAATAAGATTTATTGGCAAAGTAACAGATCCATCTGTATTAGATGGTGGGGATATTGTTATTAGTGGGAATGGAGCTGATAATAGAATCAACTGTGGTATAACATTAGAGGGAATAGGCGAAGATGCTACTTTATATGGATATGGTATTAGAATAAAAAATGCAACAAATGTTGAAATAAGAAATATTGCTGTAATGCTAACTGATAGTTCGGAAGGAGACAACATAGGATTACAGCAAGAAAATGACCACATATGGGTACATAATTGTGATTTCTTTTATGGAGAAGCAGGAAGTGATAGTGACCAGGCTAAAGGTGATGGTGCATTAGATTGTAAAAAATCAACTTATGTAACTTTTTCATATAATCATTTCTGGGATAATGGGAAAAGTAATCTTTTAGGATTAAGTGAAGATACAACTGAAGGATTATATATTACTTATCATCATAACTGGTATGACCATTCTGACTCAAGACATCCAAGAATTAGATTTTATTCTGCGCACGTATATAACAATTATTACGATGGTAATTCTAAATATGGTGTGGGAGCTTGTTTAGGTTCATCAGTATTAGTGGAAGGAAATTATTTTAGAAACTGTAAAAAACCTATGATGATATCTATGCAAGGTTCTGATACCAGCGGTACTTTTTCAAAAGAAGATGGAGGAATGATAAAAGCATATAACAACTATATGATTGGACAAGATTCATATATTCCATATTCAGAAGATAATGAAAGTTTTGATGCTTATGAAGTATCAAATATTAAGGAGCAAATTCCTGATAGCATAAAATCATTAAAAGGAGAAAATACATATAACAACTTCGATACATCAAATATAATGTATGCATACAAAACAGATAGTCCGGAAGAAGCAGTAAAAAATGTTCAAAAATATGCAGGTCGTTTAAATGGTGGGGATTTTCAATGGGATTTTGACAATTCAGTAGATGATGAATCTGATTCAGTTAATAAAGAGCTAAAACAGGCTCTAGAAAATTATGAGTCTCAGTTGTTATCAGTAGGAGGAAACTCAATTGAAGTTCCAGAAGGACCTGTAACCGAGCCTGAAGAACCAGAACAACCAGAAATAATAAATGTAGAAAGTGTAACATT
>CALYAH010000112.1 GCA_944393455.1 uncultured Clostridia bacterium | reverse complement strand
CTATTACATTAGTATTTCTAATTGCATCTAGAAGTGATGTTTTTCCATGGTCAACGTGTCCCATAACAACAACAATTGGTGGACGTGGTAATAAGTCTTCTTCCTTATCTTCTGAATCATCAAATAATATATCTTCATCTTTGATTTCTTCTTTTTTATTTGCTGTAACACCAAATGCGTCTGCTACTAAATAAGCTGTATCAAAATCTAAAGTTTGATTAATTGTAGCCATAATTCCTAAATCAAATAATTTCTTAATAACTTCTGTACTTGTCTTTTTAAGATCAGCTGCTAAATCTTTTACTGTAATATTTTCTGGAATAGTAATTTCTTTTAGTTCAAATATTTTTTGCTTATTTCTTTCTTCTTCTTTTTTTGGTTTTCTCTTATTTTTCTTTCCTCTACTTGTTGATAAATCATAATAATCAAGCATTCCACCTTCTGTATCTTCAAACATGTTAGAAAGTCTATCTACTTGTTTTAAGTTTCTTAATTTATCTTCATTAAATCCTTCTTCTGAATCGCCTCTTCTTGCTTTTCTCTTTTTATCATCTTGATTATTATACCTATTTGCTTTTTGTTTATCTATAATTTTTGTACTATAATCTCTTTGATTTCCTTTTTCAACAATTTCAGTTGCCATGATATCTTTTATGTTTCTGTCAATATTTCTATTATTCATTGGTCTTTTAAAGTTATTGTTGTTGCCATTATTATTGTTATTCTTAAAACCATTATTTCCATTTCTGTTATTAAAATTATTCTTATTAGCACCATTGTTGTTCCAGTTATTACGATTATTTTGGTGATTACTATTATTGTTATTGAAATTTCTATTATTGAAATTTCTATTTTGTTGATTATTTGTTCTTTTTTTAGCATTTCTGTCATTTATGTAGTTTGTATTATTCATTTTTGTTTCTTCTTTTTTTACTTCTACCTTTTCTTGTTTTATTTCGCTTATTTTTTTAGTTTCTATTTTTTCTTCTTTAACAATATCCTCTTTTTTATCTATTTTTTCAGGTTGCTCTATTTTTTTCTCTTCCTCTTTGCTTTGTATCTTTACTTCTTGTTGTTTTTCCTCTTTTTTAGGTTTAATACCAAATAATTCATTAACAGTCATTGGTTTTGTAGGTTTTTCTCTATAAACAATATTATAATCTTTGTTTCTTTTTTTATTAAATCCTAAATCAGCTGATTTTCTTTTTACTTCTTCTTCCTTCTTTTTTTCTTTTTCTATTTCATCATCTGCCAAAATAACTTCTCTTCTTATTATTACTTGCCCTGTTGTTTTTACTTCTTCTTTTTTTTCTTTTTTATTAAAATGATTTCTAATTCTATCAGCATCTTTTTCTTCAATTGCATTTAAGTGACTAGTTACATTTAATCCCAACTTATTTGCTACTTCAATTATTTTTTTATTCTCAAATTTTAATTCTTTTGCTAATTCATGTATTTTTATTTTAGACATATCAATTCACCCCCTGCAATATTTTCACTACATTTCTTTAATCTTTGTTTTCTCAATCTTACACCTCTTATATTCTATATTATAACTTTTTTAATATATTATTCCTTTTCTTCTTCTTTTTTATCTAAATTGTCAGTATTTTCTTCTGAATCACCATTTTCCATTTCTTCTAGCATTTTTCTAAATTGTGATTCACTCTTAATATCTATTTTCCAATTTGTAAGTTTTGCAGCAAGTTTTGCATTTTGTCCACCTTTACCTATAGCTAAAGATAATTGATCATCTGGAACTATTACTTGTGCAAAGTTTTCTTCTTCTTTTACATCTACAGCTAAAACTTTTGCTGGAAGTAATGCTGTTGATATATATATTGCTGGATCTTCATTCCATTCTATAACATCTATTTTTTCTCCATTTAGTTCATTTATAATATTTTTAATACGAATTCCTTTTTGCCCAACGCAAGAACCAACTGGATCAATATTTGGATTTGGAGAATATACAGCAACTTTACTTCTTGAACCGGCATCTCTTGAAATACTTTTTATTTCAATAACTCCTTCATATATTTCTGGTATTTCTATTTCAAATAACTTTCTAACTAATTCTGTACTTGCTCTAGATAATACAATTTGTGTTGAACCTTTCACACCTTTTTCTACGCTAATAATACATGCCTTAATTTTGTCATTTACACTATATTTTTCAGTAGGTACTTGTTCTTTTTTAGGCATAATACCTTCTATTCTACCTAAATCCATAACTACTGCTCCACCATCTGCTTTTTGTACTAAACCAGTTATTATTTCTCCTTTTTTATCTACAAATTCTGAGAATATAACATCTCTAGAAGCTTCTCTAATTTTTTGTGTTATAACTTGTCTAGCTGTTTGAGCTGCTATTCTTCCAAATTCTTTTGGCATTAGCTCAAACTCAACTTTATCTCCAATATTGTAGTTTGTATTAATTTTTTGAGCTTCTTCTAAACTTATTTCTTTTTTGCTATTTTCTACTGTTTCTACAACATCTTTTTCTTGATATACATGCATTTGTCCATCATTTTTATCAAGTATTACTTTAACATTTTCGTCATTACAATCAAAATTTCTTTTGTATGCAACAACTAAAGCTGATTCAATAGATTGCATTAAAAATTCCTTGTTGATACCATTTGTTTTTTCCAGCTCATCCATAGCAGTTATAAGTTCTGTTGTGTCAATTCCCTTATTAACTATTTTTACCTCTTTTTTCTTCATTTTTTCTTATTCCTCCCAATTATATACTGTTTTTGCACTTGCAATATTTTTATTTTCTATTTTTATACTATCTATAATTATATAATCATTAGTATATTCTTTTAAAGTTCCCTTGATTTCTTTTAAGTTGTTAATAGGATTATATATGTGAACTTCTATTTCTTTGTCTATATTTTCTACAAAATGTTTTTCTTCTCTTAAGTTTCTTTCAATACCTGTAGAAGAAATCTCTAAATAATATTGTGCTTTAATATAATCTTTTTCATCTAATATATCTGTAATACTATTATTTACCAATTCACAGTCATTTAAACCTATTCCTTTAGGACTATCTATAAATATTCTTAAAAAGTTATCTTTTCCTTCTTTTTGATATAATACATCATATACTGAGTAACCTAAATTTTCAATTATTGGTTTAACTAATTCTTCTATTTTTTTTTCTAAACCTGTCATTATATTCCTTCCTTTTATATTTACAAATGAAAGAGTGGATGTTGCCTCCACTCTTTTTTGCTAACGTTTTATGATATATTTATTATATAACTATATATTGTAAATGTCAAGGGGTTAAATGGTTTTATTGTATATTAATTGTAATACCAAATCAAGCTATAATACTTTAGTTAGTATTTTGATATTTTATATTATCCTGTAGAACCACCTCCACTATGCTCAATGTAAACCTCAACATTATAAACTTTGGATTGTATCTTTCTACCATATTTATCAGTACATTCTACATAAAAATCATATATTTCATAATTTATAAAATATTCAAAAGATAGAGGTATTGGAGATGTTGAATCTGTTTTTAATATTGAATAATTATCACTACTAGCTATTTTATAGTAAAGTGTATATACTTGTTCTTCATTTAAATATTCTGGATGGCTCACTATTTCTACATTTATATATGGAGTATCGACTAGATTAATAGAACTTCCAAGATCTAATGAAATTTCAGATTTTTCATTTGGAGTTTCACTTTTCAAATATAAAGCTACACGGAAAGCACTGTTATCATAAGCATCTCCACTAGAAGCTATACGGAACCCTGCTGGAGTGTTCGAACAAGCAGTACCACAATATCCACCTCGTTCGGTTACAGGATATTCCAAATCATCACTTCTCTCCGTCGTTGTTTCAGAACCATTTCCTCCCATATCATATATATTACATACTGGCGTGGTTTGCCCTGTTGGAACTAATATAGCTTCATATTTTTCTTTTTTTTGATTTCTTTGTTCTTCACCTAAGTTAGAATAATAAAATTCTGTATTATAATAATTTCCTTCTTCTGAAGTTGTTCCATAATCTTCATTTTTTATTTGAATAAAACTTATTGCCGTATCCCAAGCATAACTACTACTTAATTTTGTTGTAGCATTATATCCTCTTTTTTCTTTCATTCCTTCTGCTAAACTTTTTTGCTCATCATATGTTACATAATTATATGGAGCCTGTCCTTTTTTTATTGTTACTGTGTTAGAAGTACTTGTATCATTTTTTCGCATTGTATTTGCATCTGTTGATTCTTTGTCCCCAGTTTCATATCTTCCTATATAGTATCCACCATTTGCATTTACACTTGTTTCCTCATCACTTGGCATAGTTTCTGTATAAGTCGTTTCTATATTTTCTCCTCTAAAAGCTGTTCTTTTATATACCATTGTTATATCACCTTTTGATGTATGTACTATCGTTCCTAAACCTGTTTTTGCTGGTATCCATACAAATTG
>CALYAH010000111.1 GCA_944393455.1 uncultured Clostridia bacterium | reverse complement strand
TGGCATCTTAGGTACTAAACCAGTTTTTATATAATCCATTAACACTGGCACTAAAAATATTATTCCAATTATTAATAATATTGCTGTAATCCATGAAAAGAATGACAAAGGTCTATAATTTTTATATAAAGTCGCAATTGTCTTTATTACTTTTGCTCCATCTGAATATGTGTTTAACTTAGAAGTACTTCCTTCTGGCCTATCTCTATATTCTATAATAATATTTTCAATTCCCATATTTTTATCTAGTGTATGTATTGTCATTTCTGTCTCTATTTCAAATCCTTTTGATAAAACTGGAAATGTTTTTACAAATTGATAACTAAATGCTCTATACCCTGTCATAACATCTCTTATATCACTTTTATAAATCATATTTATTAATTTTCTTACTAATACATTTCCTGTATTATGAAATGGTCTTTTATTTTCTGTAAAATACGTAGAAGATAATCTATCTCCTATTACCATATCTACATTTCTTTCTAATACAGCTTCACACATTTTTCTTGCATATTCTGCTGGATAAGTATCATCGCCATCTGTCATTATATAACACATAGCATCAATATCACGGAACATACTTCTTATTACATTTCCTTTTCCTTGTTTTCTTTCATATCTAACAATTGCTCCAGCTTGTTTTGCAATCTCATCTGTTCCATCTGTTGAGTTATTATCATAAACATAAATTGTTGCTTCTGGTAATTCCCTTTTAAAATCTTCAATTACTTTCTTTACTGTTTTGCTTTCGTTATAACATGGTATTAATACTGCTATTTTATCCACTTTTATTCCTCCTTATTTTTTGCTCTAGCTTTAAGCTTTTACAAATTCTTCTACTAATTTCTCACATTTATTATCAAATTCTTTTTTCCAATCTTGATATAAATTCATAATTTCCTCTTTATGTTCTATACAATTTATAATCCTTTTTTTTATATCAATTGGATCATCTTCTCTAGTTAAAATAACATATTCACCTAATTTAGTTCCTACAAAATAATCATTATTATTTCCTAATAGGCATGGTACTCCCATTTCAAAACTTTCTAAAGGAAACATTGGCGCATTTTCTGTAAATGTCGGATAAATGTTCACTTCATTTTGTTGAATTCTTTTCATTAGTTCCTCATTTGGTATATAATCACTAATACTAGTAGTTTCTAAATTTAATATTTCAGTAAATCTTTTAGCTCCTTCATTGATTGGCACAACATCTGCTATGCTATTGGGAACTAACTTTATACTACTAAGAGCTGTATATATATTTTTTAATTCTCTTGTGTCTGCATTATATATTCCTATTTTTCTTTTTCCAGTATTTTCTTTTTCTATTTTTTCTATGTCTTGTAAATGTACATTATTTTGCAAATAAAAACTTTTGAAACCAACTTTTTTATAAAATTCATACATTGTACTTCTAACAAAAGCAAAACAATCAATTTTCTTTTCTTTATATAAGTCCATGACTTCCTTATTTAAGTTCCAAGTATAATCGGAAAAAAACTCATAGCAATTTCCATGCCATATTACTTTTATTTTTATATTTTCGTTTAGCTTTTTTATCTGTTCTAAAGTATTTATCCATCCATCACAAATTTGACTAAATATAACAGATTTAATATTATTGTTGGCAATTGCTTTAGCTAGTTTTTCTCCATCTTTTTTATTATGGATATGCTCTAATGGAACGTAATTTTTAAATAGTCCTTTAGTAGATGCTGCAACTCCAAGCCATGTTGGATTATAAAATACAACATATTCTTTTCCTTTATATTTTTGTAGTATTTCTACTGCTTTATCTACTTGTTCTGAATAGTGTTTGTCCTCTTGTTTTATTTTCTTCCAATTGACTATTTTATACTTTAAAGTACTTAATATATGATATATTTTTCTGATTACTTTATAGAAAAAACTATCCTTTTTT
The DNA here is from genome assembly GCA_944393455.1 of uncultured Clostridia bacterium. Taxonomy (GTDB): domain Bacteria; phylum Bacillota; class Clostridia; order TANB77; family CAG-508; genus CAG-269. The sequence continues at coordinate 3,874 of CALYAH010000111.1, read as the reverse complement.
ATGAATCTTTTTATCAGATTTTTTAATTTTTGCATATCGTTTCCTTTCTATTTTTCTATAAACGCTTCTATACTTTCTTGTGCTAATCTATTATAGTTTTGTTTCCATTCTTTATATAATTCTATTATTTTATCCCTATTTTCTAAACATTTCATAACATTTTTAGCATTCATAATCGGATTATCTTCTGATAATGTTACAACATATTTTTTTAATTCTTCTCCATCTTCAAATAAGTCAGATGTGTTTCCAATTAGGCAAGGTACTCCTTGCTCCATACTAATAAAGAACAAAGGATGAAAATATTCTGTAAAAGCACAAGATATAGTTATATCGTTTTTTACTACTTTATCTATTAAACTGTTCTCATCTATTTTCTCTAATTTATCTTCTTTATTTTTTATGTTCATTGTAGTTAGGAATTCTTTCATTCTTTCATCTAGTACATTATAATTTAAATTAGAATTTCCAATAAATTTAGGAATACATAATTGATTAAAAATGTTTTTATCCCACGTGTAATTTAGTGGATATATTCCTATATCTATAATATCATTTTTTACTTTAATATCTTTTTTCATATTTGACTGTAAAATATAATTTTGTCTTAAATAAGAACATTTATATCCTAATTCTTTATAAACTTCATATTGTCCTTTCTTTAGAAAAGCAATATAGTCTATCAACTTTTCTTTAGATAATTGCAATAATTTAAAAAAGTTCTCTCTTTCATATTCGTAATACAACAAACTATCTTGTGTATTGCATATTACTTTTACTTTAATATCTTGATACTTTTCTTTGATGTTTTTTATTAGCTTGTCCCATCCAATTTCTAATCCTAGAAAAATAAACTGCTTTGTTCCTTTTTCTATCATATCTTCTAGCAGTTTCATATTACTGCTTTCATCAAAATCTGTCCACCCTAAATTGATTTTTTTAGTGTTTTCAAACATATTTTTTATACATATATTGTCTTCTAACTTCTTGTCTCCATAAAGCAAGATATATTTTTTCATAGTTATCCCTTTCTTAATATTTTTCTGATTACTGATTTTATTTTCATAAATATGTTCATATATTCCATATCATTATAAATTATAAATGCTTCTTTCCATGGCTCATTTCTTAATTTATCTCTGCACTTAAATATATTTAATTTTTGCATAGTTGATAATTTGTCTTCTTTTTCTACATATTCTGCTGTTCCAAATGTATCATTGAAAACCATGTTATAGTATGCTTCAACTAATTCTTTACTTGGTTTTTTCTTGATGTTTCTTATTAAGTCATATACATATTCTTTTGTTTCTTGAGCTTGGTATGGATGATATTTCATATATTCATTAATAACTTTGGCTGCCTCAAACATTCCTTTTTGTAGTGGCTTTATATATTCTTCTACTATTCTTGTTTCTTTTTCTTTAGCCTTTCTAATTGCTTTTCCATCTTTGTAACCTACTGCACTTCCTGTTCCTGGATTATAAATCCATTCTAATATAGTTATCATACTTGCTACTTCATTATCTCTTATTTCTTTTTCATCTATATAACTTATTTTATATGTATTTTCTGGCTGTAAATTATAAAAGTCATATAAAGTTAAATAATATCCTCCAATTTTTTTATTGGTAAATATATGTGCTAAATTGTCTTGTATTGTTCCTCTCCAACCAATATCTACCATAAACATAGGCTCTTCGTTATTAGTTATTCCTTTTTTCTTTTCAAAATACTCTAATAACTCTTCTCTTTTTTTCTTAATTTCAACATTCATCTTATCTGTAAATTCTTTATCTGCACATAATTTTTGAACTTTCATATTAAACCATGGCCAATCAATTTTTTCTTCAATGTCAATATCATATTTTTCCATGTAACTTTGATATTTGTTAATATCAATTGCTAATGTTTTAAATAAAGCTTTCATACTTTGACTTTGGTATTGTGACCATAATCTTAACAATTCTGCTATTGAAAACTCTTTTAATGATGCTGTAAAAGTCGCCATTCTACTAACTTCTATAATTTCGCATTCTGGTATCTCGACTCCAAATGGATTATTTTTCTTAATTAGTTCGTGAATTTTTATAAATGTTTCTCCTTCTCTTGTTGCATAATATACTTTCTTTATATTGTTTTTTATTGCATATTCTACAATACTATATCCAAAAAAGTACAATATAGCCCCTATATCTACTCCACTATTAAATATTTGTTCCTTCTTTTCTTGATCTTCTTTTTTTATGCATGACAAATCAAAGTTTAGCTTTCTACCTTTTTGGGGTTCAAATTCAAACTCTGTTTTTGTTGTTTTTATAGTTTCAATTCCTAAATTTTGTGCAACTTCAATGTCTGAATATTGATTATCTCCAACATGTATATGGTCTTTAGGTTTTATTCCAATTTCTTTTTCTGCTTTTTTATACAAATTACCTGTTTTCTTATTTAGTAGATAATCTGCTGAACTATAAATCTTTTCTATTTTAACTAGAACTTTTAAATAATCTAATAATTCTTTTATAGATTCTCCACTCATATAAAAATCAGAAATGCAGTACATCTTCAAATCCTTATATTTTTCAAAAATTGGTAAAATTTCCGGATTTATATAGATTACTCTTTTCTCCTGTTCGATTTCTGCTTTTAATAATTCTTCCGAAATATCTTCTATCTTAGTTTCAAATATTTCTTTTTGTAGTTCTTTAAAAACATCTAATATTCTACATTCATCGTCTTTTCCTTTTTCTTGATTCTTTTTACACATTCTAGCTTCTATTTCATCTCTTGTTTTTAAAATTTCATAAATATCTTTATATTTCTCTTTTAATTTGTTTTCATATCTTAATACTATATAATTTGCTGTGTATAATTTTATTTCTTCTGGGTGACATTTTCTTTTTATTATTGTATCCCATACATCAAAACTTATAATTTTTGCCATTTCTCCCTACATCCTTTCTTTTTTCCTCATGATTTTATCATTTATTTAGATAATACGCAAGTTTTATGTTTCTAAGTTTCAATATTTTTCATTCAAAAAAGATAGAACCATATTAAGTTCTATCTTTTATCTTCTATCCTTCTACTGGGTAAACACTTACTTGTTTTTTGTCTCTACCCTTTCTTTCAAATTTAACTGTACCATCTACTAATGCATATAGTGTATCATCACTACCTTTACCAACATTAGTTCCAGGATGTACTTTTGTTCCTCTTTGTCTTACTAGGATATTTCCTGCTAAAACAAATTGTCCATCAGCTCTTTTGACACCAAGTCTCTTTGACTCACTGTCTCTACCGTTGTGGCTACTACCTTGCCCTTTCTTATGAGCCATGCTTCTCAACTCCTTTCGGTTTTGTTATTGTTTATATTCTCATTCATTAAAATCTAAATTTTAAAATTTGAAATTAAGCTTCTACTTTTTCTTCAGCTTTTTTTGTTTCTGCTTTTTTAGCTGTTGTAGCTTTTTTTGCAGCTGTTTTTATTCCTGTAATTTCTACTTTTGTATATGGTTGTCTGTGACCTTGTTTTCTTCTATAATTCTTTTTAGGTTTCATTTTGAAAACAATGATCTTTTTACCTTTACCATGAGAAACTACTTTTCCTTCTACTTTTACACCTTTCACATAAGGATTTCCTATTTGTACTTTTCCTTCTTCAGATACTAGTATTACTTTATCAAAAGTAACTTTTTTTCCTTCCTCTGCATCTAATTTTTCAAAAAATACAACATCTCCTTCTGTTACTTTGTATTGTTTTCCACAGCTTTCGATTATTGCGTACATTTAAAATGCACCTCCCTTATTTGTATACTCGCTAATCCTTAAATACAGGTAATTAAACTTAATTAATCTTTTTGAACCTTGACTA
>CALYAH010000110.1 GCA_944393455.1 uncultured Clostridia bacterium | reverse complement strand
TTTGTTACTTCTTCTGTTTTATGGTATTTTTTTTGTAATTGTTCTGCTACCGTAAGGCTCTCTTTCATTTTTTGTTCCTCCTAATTATTTGTATCTATAAAAAATAAAATTTGCATTTTCTTTTTTTAATGTTATATTTCCATCATAAATTGTTTTATCTTCTGTTTCTAAAGGGACATCAATATAAACTGAACATTTAAATTCTTGGTCTAAATGATTTGTTATATAAATATCAAAAGAGAATTTGCATGTAATATTATTTAATAATACATTACATTTTTTTAATAAAGAACCGTCATAAGTAATTGGGCTTGATGTATCTGTTAATGTATAATCAGTTTTTATATTGCTATTTACATAACTAAGCACAATTGGATTGGCTAAGTTATTATACAAAGTAGGTTTATCTAAATTTGCTTCATCTTGAGAGGTAATATCAAAGTCAAGCCTGTCTTGAATAAGATTTTCATCTATGATATCACTTTTGGCAAAATTGTTAATATTCTTATAGTATAATTTTGGTTCACCATCTGTTGGATAAGTTATGTACTGAAAATTGTCAATATATACTTTTTTAAAAGTATTTTCTGAATTCTTTTCTTCTGATGAACTACTTATAAATAAAGCGATATCTGTATATTGATATAAATTTTCAATAGTAAAATTTGTATTAGTTATAGATTTATTTTTAGCGTCGCAACTACTAAAAAGTGTAATTTTATCAATTTTAAATACTGTATTTTGATTTTTGTTTGCAAAAGATAAAATATCGGTTTCGAAGTTTTTCTTTAAAACGTATTTTTGGAAAAGTAAATAGGCAAGCACTAATACTATTAGAAATAAAATAATAGCGATAATTGTTAATATTAATTTTTTCTTATCCATAATTCCTCCTAAGTAAAAGATATCTATATAATAGTATAAAAATGAAATAAAATCAAGAGTTGTAATGGCTTTATGACAGCGAAAATTTGCCAAAATTTTAATTTGACAAAAATAGACTAAAAAGATAAAATTGTAGTAGGTGATTATATGAAAGCAAAAGATAAGTCAAGAAAATACAAGAAAATTACGTTAAAAAAGTTAATTATTTCTATGGCTTCTATTCTTATTATATTATATAGCATCATTTTTTATAACTATTATTTTGCAAAAAATGAAGTATATGCTAAAGAAACAAGTGCAGATATAAGTGAAAGCCAGAGCGTGGAAATAAGTAATGCAGAAAATATTAATTTAGATGAAATTATAGAAAATAATACTAAAAATCAACAAACAGAAGAATATACAACAGAAGAAGCTGTTTTAGAATATATTACTAAATATAAATCAAATGCAGAATTACCAAAAGGTATGATACAAGTAGTGCAAGAAGGAAGAGAAGGAACACAGCAAATAACTAAAAAGAATACATACCAAAATGGAGAACTTGTTTCAGAGGAACAAGTTGGCAGTAAAGTAACAAAAGCAGCTGTTAATAAAATAGTAGAAATTGGTAGTGGTAATTACACAAGTAATTATAAGGTAAAAGCAGGAGATACTATTTACGTAACATCTGATAGATTAGGTGTTATGGTAGAACCAAATGAACAGTCACAAAAGATAGCAACACTTACAAAAGGGAATGAATTAAAAGTACTATCTGTTCAAAACAGTTGGTATCAAATATCTGGTTCTGGTACAACAGGTTATGTGAAAGCTGAAAATACAACCTATATCAATCCAAATAGCAAATATGAAGAAGAATCTAATACATCAAATTCACAGTCTATCACAAAACTAAGTTTTGATATGGCTTTAAATAAACCAAGTGGACTTAGTTTAGATCAGTTTAAAAAGATATTAACTGATTCAAAAGATGTAAATAAAATTTTTGAAAATAATGCAGAATATTTTTATTACATAGAAAAACAATATAATATAAACGGCGTTTTTGTTACGGCAGTTGGAATACATGAGAGTAGTTGGGGAACCTCTAAAATTGCAAAGGAGAAAAATAATTTATTTGGTTATGGTGCGTATGATTCAAACCCATATAATGGTGCCTATAATTTTTCAGATTATTCAGAATGTATAGACTTGATTGCCAGAGTTTTTGTTAAATATTATTTAAACCCAAAAGGAACATCTATTTATGGAGGAGAAAAGGCAACAGGAAGCTATTATAATGGGGCAACTTTAACAGGAGTTAATACCAAATATGCAACCGATAAAAATTGGGCAAATGCAGTATATAATCATATGAAATATTTATACAATAAATTATAAAAAATTCTTGCTATTTTTTACAATTTATTGTATGATATAAAAGTATAATGTTTATAAGGAAGATTTTGCCAAAAAAAGACTTAGAAAGGGGCATAATGAAATGAAAAAAACAGTAATAATTGTTGCAATTTTAGTACTAATTATGGGAATGTTTTTATGTACCAATAAAAGTTATGCAGCAGAAAAAGCAATTGACGATCAGACAGAAAGTAAAATAATCGAAATAAAAGAAAATGCAACGAATTCATTGGAAGACTATAAAGAAAAATATGGTTCAGATGCCTATGGAGTTGTAGCATACATATTAAATTTAGTTAGAATCTATAGTATACCTTTATGCTTTTTAGGAATTGCAATTGGAGCAATACATCAATATGTAATAGGTATTAGAAAACTAGATACGTTAGAAAAGGGTATGGCTTTAATTGTAAGCTTTGTAACAATATTAATTATATGCCAAATTTTACCGTTAGCATTTGCGATATTTGTAAAATTTGGAAGGGGGTAACAAATGAAAGTTCTATTTGCTGTAAGTAATGAAGAGATATCAGAATCGATTGTAAAAAAATATCAGAAAGAATATAAACAAATAATTTCGTATAAAAATGTTTATTACTTTAATGCAATATTGAAAGAATTACAAAAAGATAAAACTTATGACAGAGTAGTAATAAGTGAAGAATTAGAGGCGTTTACACATACACAATATGACCAAATAGACAAATTTATTTTTGAAAAACTAGATAGTATTAGTGATGAAGCAGCCAATTTAAAAGGAAATGATATTCCTATTATTTTGATTTGCTCTGATAGGAGAACAAAATCAGAAGAAATGCTTGTAAAACTATTTGGAATTGGTGTATACAATGCTGTTATAGGGAATGATAGAAGTGTAGCTGAGGTATGTAAGTTAATCAATAGACCTCGTTCTAAAAAAGAAGCTAAAATTTATTATAAAATAGATACAGAAAATGTAAATTATCAAAGTGAAAATGAAAATGACGTTAGTGAAATGGAAATACAGAACATATTAGCACATTATAAGAGACTGGGAAAAGATGAAAATAGATACATTGACAGTTTTGAAAACATTGCAGCACAATATAATGATACACAATTAAGAATTATAAGCAAATTTTTACCTTTAAATGTACGAGCAGTATTAGAGGAAAAATCACCAAAATATCAACAGATAATGTCTTTTAATAATAGTGTATCAAACAATTTAAGAAGACCTAAAATAGAAGAAAAAGGTGGACCTAGTGAAAAATTATTAGTATCAAAAACTAAAGAAAGAATTATGTCTAAGCCTGTTGTAATACCATCAGCAGTAAATATGAGCGGTACGAAAAAATTAACTAGAGTAAAACCAAATAATGTAGAAGTTCAAACAAACAAAATAGAAACTCAACCAATTCCAGAAGAAAAAGTAGAGATGCCAGAAGAACAACCGGTAATCGAAGAACAACCAGTTATAGAAGAGCAACCAGTAGCACCAGTGAAAAGAGGAAGAGGAAGACCAAGAAAAAATCCACTTCCAACAGAACAACAAGCAGCACCAGTAAAAAGAGGAAGAGGAAGACCAAGAAAAAATCCACTTCCAGTGCAAGAAGAAACACCACCAGTGCTACCAATGGTAGATGAAGAACCAGAAGAAGATAATGTCTTACCAGGTTTTGAAGAGGCAACTTTACCTGGATTCGAAGAAGTAGCATTACCAGAGGTAGAAGACAATATATTACCAGGATTTTCTGTTAAAGAAGATAAAGAAGAACCAGAAGAAGCAGTATTACCTGGACTTGGATACGAAGAACCATTAGAACCAGAAGTACCACAACAAAGTTATCAACCAGAATTAAACGAGAATGACTATACAGTTGCGCCTAGAATTGAAAGAATGGAGGAGACAACAGTAGACCTTTCTCAATTATTAACTCCAGATAAAAAGATAGTTACTTTTGTTGGAACTAGCAAAAACGGAACATCTTTTATTGTAAATAATTTAGCAGAATTATTATCTTCATCAGGAATAGATACAGCAATATTAGATACTACAAAAAATAGAAATTCATATTATATTTATACAAAAAATGAAGAAGAATTAAGAGCAATTGCAACCCGTAGTATAACCGGCTTGGCAAATGGAATTGCAGAAGGAATCAGTGTTAACAAAAATCTTACAGTTTATACTTCATTGCCAGATGAAGGGGAAGCAATTGTAAATGTAGGAAAGATATTAGAAACTCTATTACAAAAACATTCATTAATTCTAATTGATACAGATTTTGATACACCAATAGGATATTTTAAAGAATCACAAGAAACATATTTAGTACAAACACTAGATGTATTAACAATTCAACCTCTAACAGCATTTTTAAGAGATTTAAAAGCGAAAAATGTTTTAGATGAAAAGAAATTAAGAGTAATTTTAAATAAAACAGTTAGAATTAGAGGAATTACAGATAAAACAATTATTGGTGGTATGGCATTTTATAATGATCCAGCAATGTCATATATGACAGAATTGTTTGATAGAGATTTAATAAAATATGTATCAATACCTTTTGAAGAAGAAATATATACTAAATATCTACAAGGAATAATTGAATGTGAAATTTCCTTAAAAGGTTATTCAAAAGGATTTATGCAAACATTGACAGAATTAGGTAACATGGTATATTCATCAGCGAATAATTATAGACCACCATCAACTAAAAAGTATGGTACAAAAAATGGTTTTACTCCAAATATGAATAATACTTTAGATCAAATGAAAAGAAATTATTAAACAAAAAACTGAAGGAGGAAAACAATAGTGATAATAGTAGTTGTTGTAGTATTAGTTTTAATAGTATTAGGGCTAATCATCTATAATGTAACAATCCACAAAAAAATACAAAAATTTAAAAACATGAATCAAAGAATTACCAATTTATATGTAGTACAAGATTTCATGAATGCAATAGGAGAAACGTCATCAGTAGAAGAAAAAATAAGGAAGATAAATGATATATTAATAGAGAGATATGAGATAAAATATTCAACTATTGTAGTATTTGATGGAGCTGAATATCAAGTAAAAGCATCAAATGTAGATGAAAAACATTGGAATGCTCTTAAATCTTTACAAAATTTAGATATGTTTAAAGATAGTATTGAATCAGCAACTCCTAAGTATGTTACAGTAAATGATGAAAACGAAAGACTTCCATACCAGAAAATGGAGTTTGGAAGAGCAAAATCAGCTATATTTTTTCCTCTTTATATAGATAATGTTTATATTGGATACTGGATTATGGAAAGTGGAACTCCACATGATTTTGACAATGTAGATACAACTGTGTTAGAAGTTATAAAGGAAAATATAGTTTCAGTATTAAAAACGATAGTACATCAAAAAACATTAGAGTCAATTGTAAGAAAAGACCTATTTACAGGATTGTATTCAGAAGAATATTTATATGGTGAAGGTAGAAAGATAATTGATCAATACACAATTTCTACAATATGTATGTTTAAAATTATCAACATACAACAAATTAATAAAGAATATTGTAGAGAACTAGGAAATAAGGTAATAACTAAAATAAGCGAATATATTAAAGAAAATATATCATCAGAATATGTTTTTGTTAGATATATGGGACCAAAATTTGTTATTGCATTTTCTGGAGTAGAAGCTAGTGGGGTAGCAGATTTCTTAAATGAAATCAAAGAAAAAATAGAAAGTATGAAAATATCATTAACACCAGAAGAAATCAAAACTTTAAATTTAGATGTAAGATTTAAAAATGCTAAACAAAATGATATGGCAGCAACGCCAAGATTAAATTTTGTAATATCTTCATACTATAAAGGTACAGGACTAGAAGAAGTTCTAAAAAAAGAAGAAGAATACTTAGATCATGCAGATGTAAATGAAAGTGACATAACAAATATATAAATAAAAAAGGAGGATTATAACTATGGAATTTGACAAGACAATGCATTTTGAAGTAGAGAGAGAGGAAAACGCTAAATGTCAAGAAGTGTTAAGAGAAGTATATGAAGCGTTAGTAGAAAAAGGATATAATCCAATTAATCAAATTGTTGGATACATCTTATCAGGTGACCCAACTTATATTACAAGTCACAATGATGCAAGAAATAAAATAAGAACAATAGAAAGAGACGAATTACTTGAAAAAATGGTAAAAAATTATATAGGAATTGAAGAATAAAACATGAGAATATTAGGAATAGATTATGGAGATGCTAGAGTAGGAGTAGCTATAACAGATGAATTAAATATAACAGCACAAGGCCTAGAAACAATACAAAGAAATGGGTCTGATAAAATTGTGCTAAGAAAATTAGACGAAATATTAGAAAAATATAAGGTAGATATAATTGTTGTTGGCATGCCTTTAAATATGAATGGAACTATGTCTGATAGAGCTGAAATAACAGAAAAGTTTGTCCATAAATTGAAATGTAAGTATAATCAAATAAAAATTGATACAATCGATGAAAGATTAACTACAGTAGAAGCACATAGAACAATGAACTTTTTAGATATCAATAAGAATAAAAAGAAAAATATAGTAGATACTATATCTGCAGTATATATTTTAGAAACTTATTTAAATCGATTGAAAAACACGTTGAAAAATAATTAAAATATGATATTATAATTAAAAATAAAAATATAATATTTAAAATTGAAAGGAGAAAAAATATGAACGAAAACTATGAAGGAGAAGAGTTAGATAACATCGTAGTATTAAATGACGAAGATGGAAATGAAGTGAAATTCGAATTTTTAGATTTAGTAGAATTAGATAATGAGGAATATGTAGTATTATTACCAGTTACAGAAGAGGGAGAAGAAGAAGAAGGAGAAGTTGTAATATTAAAAATAGAAGATACAGATGATGAAAATTCAGAAGAAGAATCATATGTAAGTATTGATGATGAAGAAATACTAAATAAAGTATTTGAAATTTTTAAACAAAAATTTAAAGATGATTTTGATTTTGTAGACTAAAACAAGTAAAGGTAGAAGGTGGAGGAAAAAGAACTTAAGCGTTCTATCCTTCACCTTTAGAAATAAAGAAAGATAAAAATAAAAGTATAAGGGGGAAAACAAATGAAAAACTTTTCAACATGGATGTTAGTATTATTTATGATTATGTTTTGGGTGTTTAGAGTAGCTGTAGCTTTTACATCTCAATTAAATATTGATTTTGGAGGATTTGAGCCATTAAATGAAAGAATGGAAGTAATATTAGCATTTGTAGTATTATTATGTATTGTATTAATAGTAAAAAGAAAAATAATAGGAGCTTTGTTATATCTATTAGCATATGGCATGTATTTTGGGGTTGACTTATATAATAATATTCAAGTTATGTTATTGCCACAAGAAGGAATGATGCCAGACTTAAGTATTTATACAAGCACAATAGTATCATTAATTGGTGTAGTCATTCCAATTGCAGTACTAATAGATTTACTAGCAGATAAAAACAGAAAAAACAATCCAAAAGATTCAAAAACAGATTGGTTTTATAAAAATGAACAATATGATAGAAAACTAGACGAGAGAGCAGATAAGAACAATTATAGAACATTGTGAGACAACAGGGACAGAGCAAAAATGTCTCATATTTTTGTCGGATTTTATAATATTTTATAATTTAAAGATATATATTTTCGACATTTTTTGACTTATTTATGAGACACTTTTGCTCTGTCCCAAGTGTTTCAAAAAAGGAAGTGAAGTTAATGAACAACAATCAAGAAGAAAATATTTCAAAAGTACGTCTTAACTGGTATCCAGGACACATGGCTAAAACAAGAAAGCAAATAACAGAAGATTTAAAGTTAGTAGATATTGTAATAGAATTATTAGATGCTAGAATTCCAATTTCAAGTCAGAACCCAGATATTGCACAAATAACATCAGGAAAGAAAAAAATAATTGTGCTTAATAAATGCGATTTAGCAGATGATAAAGAGAACCAAAGGTGGATAGAATATTTTAGAAAAAAAGAAATTCCAGCAGTATTAACTGATTCAAACTCAGGAAAAGGAATAGACAACTGCATAAAACAAATAGAAAAAATAATGGAAGAAGATTTGCAAGGACAGGCTGAAAAAGGAAGAATTGGAAGAAAAATAAGAGCGATGATACTTCGGAATACCAAATGTAGGAAAATCTTCATTTATTAATAG
>CALYAH010000109.1 GCA_944393455.1 uncultured Clostridia bacterium | reverse complement strand
TTCTACTAAAATCTTTTCTATTTCATCTTCTGTTACATTTTGCATAAATTTTGGAATATATTCATATAATTTTGAAAGTTCTTTTAGTGTTTCTTCTTTATTTTGATTTTTTACTACTAATGTTAAATTGTCAAACTCTTTATTAAACCCTAAAATATCATCTTGATTCAAATTTAATTGATATAAATCAAGTGTTATAGTTGGAATAGAAGAATATAAAATTTCTATCTCACTTTTAATACTATTCCAATCTATTTCATCTGAACTTGTTAATACTCCACTTGTTTGTAAATCAAATTTTTTTCCATTTTGCTCACTACCACCTGTATCGCTATTAGAACTAGAATCGCCTCCACTTCCTGTCTCTTTCGAACTACCTTCTGATTGTGAATTTTGACTATCCGAAGCACTGTTTTGACTATCTTCTCCTTTACTTTTATTTGTTATTTCACTTACTGATATGGTATAATTTCTTGTTTCTATATTGTTCATATTATTCAATAACGATACTAGCTTTGTTTCAATAAATTCAATTTCAGAAAATCCTTTTTCTTTTGTGTTATTCTCATTTCCTTTACTTTCATTGTTATATAAAATCACTGCTAATACTGCTATAATAATAATTAAAAATACATAAGCTATCCTTTTGAATTTTTTCAATTTTTTAACCTCCGTTTTTCTATTTTTTCTAGTATTTACATTTTTATTTTACTTTATTCTAAGTATAAATTTTTTTATATTTTTTATACTATAAATAAAGAGGATTTATTATAATTTAGAATTGTTATCTGAATTGTAATGAATATTTTAGGAGATTAAAATGATAGCAACAGTTAGTTTATATAGTAATAAAAAGGGAGAATTAAATAAATTTTTAAGTAATTTTTATGATACTAATTTAGATATTCATGAACATTTAAAATGGGAAAAACAATATGCCAACCCTATAGAGTTGGCAGAATTAATTGGTACGTTTATTGACAATTCTGATTCATATTCGCTAATTATGTGGATTTGCCTAGATAAAAATGTTTTTATTTGTGTTACAGAAGATAATGCTGATGATATTATTAAATATTTATATGAACGATTTCCATACTGAATTTTATTTTTCAATAATAATTGTTACTGGTCCATCATTTACTAAACTTACTTTCATATCTGCTCCGAATATTCCTTTTTCTACCTTAATTCCATTTTTTTCACATTCAAGGCAAAAATACTCATATAACTCGTTTGCTTGTTCTGGTTTTGCTGCATTAATAAAAGATGGCCTATTTCCTTGTGTACAATCAGCATATAGGGTGAATTGCGATACTATTAATAATTCTCCTCCAATATCCTTTAATGCCAAATTCATTTTGTCATTTTCATCTGTAAAAACCCTTAATTTACAAAGTTTTTTTACTAAATAATCTGCCTCTGCTTTAGTGTCAGTATGAGTTACACCAAGCAACACTAAAAAGCCTTTATCAATTTTTCCTACTACTTTGTTTTCCACTTCTACTTGTGCATTTTTTACTCTTTGTACTACTAATTTCATATTTGCTCCCTTTCTATTAAAATAGACGGATTTCTCCGTCAATATTTTAATTTAGTTCTTCTTATTTTCTTCTATATCAACATCAGCTTCAATAGCAACTGTTTTTTCTAAATTTGACTTTTCATCTTCTCCGTTATTAACTTCTTCTTTCTTTTCTTCTGTTTCATCATTATTTATTGATTCTTCTTTTAAATTTTCTTCTACTATCTTAGCTTCAATTTCATTATCATCTTCTACTTCTGAATTTTCTAAATCTTCTAAAATTTCTACTTCTTTTGGTGGTTCTTCTGTTTGTTTTTCACCACAATTTGGGCAGAATTTTACATTTTTTTCTATTTCTGCATAACATTTAGGGCATTGTTTTTTGTCTTTTAGTTCTAAACATTGTTTTAATAAGCTTTCAATTTCATCACTAAGAGCATCAATTTCTGTACATTTTTCTTCTATTTCATTTGTAATAGAAATTTCTTCTTCTCTTACATGATTTTCATAAACCTTTTTCCCAATTTCTTCATAAATATCATTTATTTGAGATTTTAGTTCACTAATCTTTAATTTCATTTTTGTTTCTTTAGCTATCTTTCCTGTTTTATCTGCTGTCATTTTATATGCTTCTGAAGCTTTTTTTCCTAATTTATCAAAAAATTCCATATTCTCTTCTCCTTATCAATTATTTTTTGTTTTTTGGCTGAAAGAAAGAGATGTTTTTTGACTCCGTCCCCAAAAACATTATCTCCGCCTTTTTTTATTATTGGATTTTCTTTTAATTCTTATTCACTTTTTCTTTCTCTTGTCATTAAATTCTTGACGGCTTCTTTAGGCTCTAAATTTTCATATATTACTTGATAAACCGTTTCTATTATTGGCATGTATACATCATTTTTCTTTCCTAGTTCATAAGCCACATCAATATTGTCAATACTTTCAATTACCATTCCAACTTCTTTTTTAGTTTCTTCTAAAGTTTTTCCTTGACCCATTAATTTTCCAGCTTTTCTGTTTCTGCTATGTTCACTAAGACAAGTTACAATTAAGTCTCCTAAACCACTCAATCCATAAAAAGATTCTTTTTCTCCTCCTAATTTAACTCCTAATCTTGAAATTTCGCTTAATCCTCTTGTAATAAGTGCTGCAAAACTATTATCTCCAAGTCCAATTCCAGCAGCTACTCCGGCACAAAATGCAATTATATTTTTTAATGCTCCTCCTAATTCAACTCCTTTTACATCTTTAGATGTATAAATTCTCATTTTTTCTGATATAAAAGTATCTTGAATTAATTCTAAAACTTCATCATGTTTTGAGGCAACTACTAATACAGTTGGTATACCAATAGATACTTCTTCTGCATGACTTGGTCCACTTAATACACCTATTTTAACTGTTGGTAATTCTTCTTTTATAACTTCATCTAATGTTTTTAATGTTTCTTTCTCAAATCCTTTTGAACATATGATAACAGGTTTATTTCCTACATATTGTTTATATTTTTTAAAAGTTTCTCTTGTGAATTTTGACGGTGTGACATGTAAAATAAATTCAGCATCTTTTATGACTTCTTCAAAGTCTGTTGAACATTTAATGTTATCTGGTATTACTACTTGTGGCAAAAATTTGCATCTTTTTTCTTCATTTATCATTCTTTTTTCTTCTTCATTAAAAGACCATATTTTTACCATGTTACCATTTCCAGATAGATATGTAGCTAAAGCTACTCCCCAACTTCCGCTTCCTATAATCGCTATATTTTTCATTCTTATCTCCTTTGTTTTATATATGCTATTAGTCCTATAACTATAACAATAACAAGTATAACTGTTAATACTTTTGTTGCAAATAGCACAATTTTTATATCTGGTTGTTTTACTGTATTATTATCATAATCATATTCTATTTCACATTTTCTTTCTACAATTTTAAAATTATCGATATGGATAATATAATCTTTATCTATATTTTTGACTCTGTATTTCATATCCATATTTGTATAATTCGATAACATTTCAAATTCATATTTATTATTATTGTTCTCTTCTAACAAGATTTGAACATATTCAATTCCATTCTCTATATAAACATCTTCTATTACCATTTCTTTTTTTACTGGTATGCTTGGTATTTCATTATTCTTTAAAGTATTTGCTCCATCATAAGATATATCAAGATTGTCCTCTTGAATAGCAAATACGATATAATCTTTTGGCAATAATAAATATAAATCAAAATCTTCTTTATGTTTATTATTTACTGTTTCTAACTCTAATGTGTAAGTATCATTGTTAGCATTTACATAAGTAAAATTTATTGCAAGAATCATAATTGATATAATAAAAATAAGAAATAATTTTTTCATTTGTTTTACCACCTTTTATTTTTTAAAACTTAATCTATTTTCTGTTCCATTTAAAATTCTTTTTATATTACTTCTATGATTATATAATACAATAATTGCTAATATTAAACTATAAACAAAATACACATTACCATTTTTTCCATCTGTTAATACTGTATAATTATCATTTATGAATAAAGTTAATACTGGAAATAATACTGCTGCTGCACAAGATCCTAAAGATACCATTCTAGTTAATATCATTAAAACTAATGCAAAAACTAAACAAATTAATCCAATTTGCCAGTTACTCATTAATAGAACTCCCAATGATGTAGCAACTCCTTTTCCTCCTTTAAATTCGAAGAATACTGGAAAAGTATGTCCTAAGATAACTGCAATACCTGCTATTTGTATTAATAACTCTTTATTCATATCTGGTACGATATTTCCTAATATCATTGCTATTGAAATAGAAACGACACCTTTTAGAATATCACAAATTAGTGTTAATGCTGCTGCTTTTTTTCCAACGGAACGAAGCATATTAGTAGTTCCTGCATTTCCACTACCCTTTTCTCTTACGTCAAATCCTGCCATTTTTTTGCTTAATATAACTGAAAAGTTGACACTTCCAATTAGATAGCTAATTATTGCCATAATTATATACACTACCATCTAAATTCCTCCTTTGTTTATTTCTTTTTCTGATTTTTCTCTAACAATTATTCTTACTGGTGTTCCTTCTAAACCAAATTCTTTTCTAATTTGATTAACTAAATATCTTTCATATGAAAAGTGAAATAATTCTTTATTATTTACAAAAATAACAAATGTTGGTGGTTTTGTACTAGCTTGTGTTCCATAAAATATTTTTAATCTTTTTCCTTTATCTGTTGGTGGTTGAACAATCGCAATCGCCTCATTAATAACTTGGTTTAATACTGAAGTTGATATCCTTAATGCATTTTGTTCTGCAACATACTGAATTAAATCAAATAGTTTATTTACTCTTTGACCAGTCTTAGCTGATATAAAGATAACTGGTGCATAAGACAAATATTTTAGTCTTTCATAGACTTCTTGTTTATATTTTTCTAATGTTCCTGTTTCTTTTTCTACTGCATCCCATTTATTTACTACTATAATAACACCTTTTCCAGCTTCATGTGCTTCTCCTGCAATTTTAGCATCCTGGTCTGTAATACCTTGCGTCGCATCTATCATCATAAGACATACATCAGCTCTTTCAATTGCTAGTAAAGTTCTCATTATACTAAACTTTTCAATTGATTCTTTTATTTTATTTTTCTTTCTTACTCCCGCAGTATCAATTAATACATATTTTCCCGTTTCATTTTCAAACTCTGTATCAATTGCATCTCTCGTTGTACCTGCTATATCGCTTACAATCGCTCTATTTTCTCCTAGAATTTTATTAATAAGTGATGATTTTCCTACATTTGGCTTTCCAATTACTGCCACTTTTATTTTTGTATCATCATCTTCATCATCTGTTTTCTCTGGAAAACTATCATAGATTTTATCTAACACATCTCCTATACCAATTGCATTTGTTGCTGAAATTGGATATGGATCTCCAAGTCCTAAATTATAAAACTCATAAGCTTCATCTTTATCTTTATCAAAATTATCTGCTTTATTACAAACTAAAACAATTGGTTTACCCGATTTTTTTAACATCAGTGCAATTTCTCTATCTGCTGCAGTTACTCCCTGTCTTATATCTGTTAAAAATAGAATCACATCTGCCATTGCTACAGCTAAATTAGCTTGCTCTCTCATTTGAGAAAGAATGATATCTTCTGATTCTGGTTCTATTCCTCCTGTATCTATTAAAGTAAAATTTCTTCCTCTCCAATTTGAATCTGCATATACTCTATCTCTAGTTACACCTGGGGTATCTTCCACAATAGATATTCTATTTCCAACAAGGTAATTAAAAAATGTTGATTTACCCACGTTTGGTTTTCCGAATTATTGCTACAATTGGTTTTGACATTCCTCTTAATTCCTTTCTTGATGTCTTTTGATGTTTTTTGGGACGGACTAAAAAAACATCATCCCTTTTTAATGAGCCATTTTTCTTATTCTTTTGTCTCGTTTCAAATGATGTTTTTTTACTCCGTCCCAAAAAACATCAAAAAAACATCTCTGTTCAAAAAATGCTCAATTATTGATAGGTATAGTATATCATATTTTGTTAATAAATAACAAGAAAAAAGTAAAATTTTGAAAAAATCAAAATTTTACTTTTTATCTCTTCTATAACTGGTTTCTTAAATTTTCACACATCCACCAATCACTTTATTCTCTTCTTGTCCTGGTAATATTTTAGCACCACCAGCTAAAACAACCATATCTCCTTTTTCTAGGATACCTTCTGCTTTTAATTTTTCAATTCCTTTTTCAATAGTAGCTTCTATTGATTTTTCTCCTTTGCATAATATTGGATGAGCATTAAATGCTAATGCTAATTGATGATATGTTTTTTCATCATCTGTAATTGCAAAAATTGGGCATCCTGGTCCTAATCCAGCTATTTTTCTGATAGAATCTCCTTTATGTGTATATGCTACAATTGCATCTGCTTCAATATGTTCTGCTGTTACACATGTTGTGTAAGCAATTGCATTTTCTAAGTCTGCTGTATCATGTCCAATTGTTTTTCTATAAAATCTCTTCCAGTAGTTAGTAGCTCCTTCTACTGCTTTAGAAATTTTGCTCATTGCTTTTACACAATCAATAGGATATTTTCCCATAGCACATTCTCCAGATAACATTATTGCTCCTGTAATATCATATACAGCATTAGCAACGTCACTTACTTCTGCTCTTGTTGGTCTTGGATTTTGTGTCATTGATTCTAGCATTTGTGTTGCTGTAATAACTGGTTTTCCTGCTTTATTACATTTTTTGATAAATTCTTTTTGAACAATTGGAACTTGTTCCATTGGTATTTCAACACCCATGTCTCCACGAGCTACCATAATACCATCTGATGCTGCTAAGATTTCGTCGAAGTTGTCAATACCTTCTTGATTTTCTATTTTAGAAATTATTTTTACTCTTTCTCCACCATTTGCATTTAATAAATCTCTTATCGCTTTAACATCTGCTTCTTTTCTTACAAATGATGCAGCTATATAATCAAAACCTCTTTTTATTCCTTCTGTAATATCACTAACGTCTTTTTCTGTTAATGCTGGTAATTCTAATTTTACACCAGGAACATTCATTGTTTTTCTACTTCCTAATTTTCCTGTGTTTAATGCTTTACATACAATATCTTTTCCTCTTATTTCTATTATTTCGAATTCAATTGCTCCATCATCTACTAGTAGTGTAGAACCAACTTTAACATCATTATATAATTCTTTATAACTAATTGATGTTCTTTCATTATTTCCGATAATATCTTCATTTACAAATGTAAATGTTTGTCCTTCTTCAATTACAACTTTTTCGTTTCCTGTTTCTAATACTCCTGTTCTTATTTCTGGTCCTTTTGTATCTAGAAGTAATGCTACTGGTTTATTTAATTTTTCTCTTACTTTTTTGATTGTTTCAATTTTCTCTCCGTTTTCTTCAAATCCTCCATGAGAAAAATTAATTCTTGTCACATTTAATCCTGCTTCTACTAATCCTGTCAATACTTCTTCACTTTCACTTGCTGGTCCGATTGTTCCTACGATTTTTGTTTTTCTTAAATTTGATTTCATTGTAATTCCTCCCTTAATTTTTACACCAGTCTTTATTATAGCACAGTTCTCGAATAAAATACAATATTTTTTTAGCATTTTTTGGCATTTTTTCTTCTTTAATACATTTCTATGACTGCATGTACTATTTCTTTGTCTTTACTTTCTATTACTATTATATGTTTTTCTTGTTGTTTTGCATATTTACAACTTAGAATATCTCCTAATTTTGTTTCTTTTTTGTAACTTATTCTTATATTGTCAAATGGCCTTTGATTATATATTTCTTCCGGCATTGCCTCATAGGCTAGATCTAAGTAATATAAGTTATGCATATGTTGATTAATGTCTATATCTTTTCTACCTACTTTATATTCTATCTGAGACAAAAATTCTGTTGGTATTTTTATTTTATCCAAATTTTCATCTTTAAAAACACTTTTTTCTTCTGGTTGATATATATTGACTATTTCTTCTGTTAATCTTTCTAATTTGCCCTTTTCCAAATTCATTAATGCCCATTTTGATGTAGCAATAGCACATAAGTTGTTTTCTTGGTCATAGATTTCATAATCTCTACAAGTAAAAAATTTATTCATTCCTTTTCCCCAAGTATTAACAGTTAGAACTTGTCCATATCTAGGTCTATTTATCACTTGTAGTTTCCATTCTAGTAATACCCATGACAACTTTGTTTTCTTAATATCATTTACTCCATAACCCACTTTGTCAGAATGATATGTCGCAATATTTTCTAACACCTCTAAAATTGCCCTGTCTTTTATTTTATTTTCTTTTCCTATATCTTTTGCAGCCATTTTAAATGTTTCTGTATAAATCATCTTTTCTCCTTTCTTAAAGTAAGACATTTCTTATGTCTATTCGACTTTAAGAAATGTCTATTTTCTTTTATTAATAACCTGGTTTTTTTAATAATTTAAACATATTCTTTTTGTATTCTTCTACTCCTGGTTGATTAAATGGATTGATTCCTAATATACTTCCTGACATAGCACATGCTTTTTCAAAAAAGTAAATTAGCTCTCCAATATTTGTTTCGTCTAGTTTATCCATTGTTATCATAATGTTTGGTACATCTCCTGATATATGGGCTTTAATTGTTCCTTCCATTGCTTTTTTATTAACATAGTCTAATGTTTTTCCTGCTAAGTAATTTAATCCATCTAAATTATCGTCATCTGGATTGATAGTAATATCTGATTTTGGATTTGTAACTGAAAGAACTGTTTCAAACAAGCATCTTCTTCCTTCTTGTATATATTGTCCCATAGAATGTAAGTCTGTTGTATTAGTAACTCCCGCTGGAAATATTCCTTTTTGCTCTTTTCCTTCGCTCTCTCCAAATAATTGCTTCCACCATTCTGTAAAATAATACATTTTTGGTTCATAATTAACCAATATTTCTGTATTTTTATATAATTTATATAAAATATTTCTTGCTACTGCATATTGATAACATTCATTATATTTTAAGTTAGCATCATTATATCTTTCTTGTGCAACTCTAGCACCTTCCATAAGTTTATCAATATCAATTCCAGCTGTTGCTATTGGAAGTAGACCTACTGCTGTTAACACAGAATATCTTCCTCCTACATTATCTGGAACTACAAATTGTTCATATCCTTCATTTTCTGCAAGTGTCTTTAGAGCTCCCTTTGCTTTATCAGTTGTAGCATATATTCTACTTCTTGCTTCATCAATTCCATATTTATTTTCTAGAATTTCTCTAAAAATTCTAAATGCAATTGCTGGCTCTGTTGTAGTTCCTGACTTTGATATAACATTAATAGAAAAGTCTTTATCTCCAATGTATTCAATTAGTTCGTTAATATAATTTGAACTTAAACTATTTCCTACATATAATATTTGTGGGTATTTTCTTTGTTTGTTTGACAATAAATTGTTAAATGAACTAGTTAATGCCTCTATAACAGCTCTAGCACCTAAATAAGATCCACCAATTCCTATAACAACTAAAATATCAGATTCTTTTTTTATCTTTTTTGCAGCCTTTTTAATTCTTTTAAACTCATCTTTATCATAATTAGTTGGTAACTCTAACCAACCAACAAAATCATTTGCATCATTTGCTCTTCTATGCAAATCTTTATGAATTAATTCAACTTGTTCTTTATATTCCATTATACTTTTTTGTGTAATCCCAGTATTCTTTAAATTTAATTTAATCTCTGCCATAATAATCCCTCACTTTTCTTTCTTATTTTTTCAGTTACATTATATATAACTTTTTTACTTA
>CALYAH010000108.1 GCA_944393455.1 uncultured Clostridia bacterium | reverse complement strand
TATTGAAATATTTAGCACTTTTAAAATATACTTTTTTTATGGCTTCATCAAATTTTGCAGCCTCAACTGTTATTTCTAATTTTACTTCATTTGCATTTTTTGTTTTTTCTACTTTACAATTCATTTCTTTCAATCCTTTCGTTTTTATATAGCCTAATTATTATACCACATTTTTCCCATTTTGCAAGGAATTTTTTATAATTTTCAAAAAATACTTGTTTTTTTTTCTCTTTTGTGATAAACTTATCAATAGTCAGTTTATTAAAAAAATTAGGAGGTGCGATTTAGATATGGCAAAATGTGCAATTTGTGAAAAAACAGCTAGTCATGGAAATAAACTTAGCATTACTCGTTCTCATATAAGTAAAAGATCACCACGTACTTGGAAACCAAACTTAAGAAGCGTTAAAGCTGAAGTAGATGGTGAAGTAAAAAGAATCTATGTATGTGCTAAATGTTTAAGAGATGGAAAAGTAAAAAGAGCTTAAAACAAGCTCTTTTTTTGTTACTTTTGAATGAAATAAAAAAGTATAGGGTTTAATACTAAACCACTATACTTGTTCCTCTTTTTCCTATTATATAAATCATTGGATCTGTTTGCACTACTGTAAGTTCCTTTTGTAATTTTTTTATTAATTTGTTCATTTTTATGCTTTCATCAATTTTAACAAAATTAATACAATTCTCCAAATCTCTCATCGGCGCTGGTACATATTCATACCTTTTGCAATCAATAGTGACAATTCCTCCATCGTCAACAATTTTTTTTATTTCTTTTAAAATCTTTTCTTCCACTTTATTTTTTCCTCCTGCCATTTATTTAATGCTATTTATACGAAAAAGAAGAACTAATTACAAAACAATTTTGTAATCAGTTCTATTATACCATATTTTACATAATCTTTCAATCTACAAGTATCTATACTTGCTATTTCTAATCCTTAATCCCAAAAATCAATTTTACAAAACCCCTTAAGAATTTAGGCACTTTTTTTACTACTACCGTCATATGTATCCCTCCTATCTTTCTTAACATGCAAGCCACATAAGTCCTACGCAAACTACTGTGACTCCAATTATAAATAACCAACCAGCAACTGGAAGTAATAAAACTAGTAAAATTCCTAATCCAAGTCCAATTAAACACACTGCTAAAGTCTTTTTAAATAAACGTACCATATTACTACCTCCATTGTTTTTGTATATAATATGAAATTTTTATTTTATTAGTTCCTTTTTATGTAGAATTAATAAAAAAGCGGAATAAATTCCGCCCTTAAAGAGCCTGATTAAGTTTAGGCTCTTTCATTTGGCTTTTTTCCTAATTTATGATATATTTTTCTTGGTGATTTTATTGTCTGAATTTACTATTAAACAGATTTTTATTGATAACTGGGATAACTTTGTTGCTGATTGCTCTGATACTAATATTAGACCTGTTGTTTTTGATGAAATTAATAAAATTATTAATTGTGGTAATCCTGATTTTGGTTATGCTTTATACGTATGTGAACATTGTGGTAAATTTCTTAAAGTTCCTTTCAGATGTAAATCTAGATTTTGTAATACTTGTGGTGTTAAATATGCTCAGGATAGGGCTTTAAGTATGTCCAAAAAAGCTATTCGCTGTAAACATAGACATATCGTTTTTACTATGTCTGATAAACTATGGTTATACTTTCAAAAATATAGATATCTTCTAAATGCTCTATTCGAAGCTTCTTCTAATGCTATCCTTTCTTGGTTTTACGAAATGAATAAATCACAAAATTTTAAACCAGGCATCATGTGCACTCTTCACACTTTTGGTAGAGATTTGAAATGGAATCCTCATATTCATATGCTTTGTACTGAAGGTGGTGCAGGTAATACCGAAGTTTTTAGAATCATTCATCACATTAATTTTAAAGCTCTTAGATTTAGATGGCAAAAATTATTATTAGATTACCTTTCTATTAATTTGCCTAAGTCTGAACTTCCTAATTTTAGAAAACTTAAAAATAAAATATATAAAGAATATGATAATGGATTCTATGTTTATGCTAAGCCTGATAATATTTCTTCCATAAAACAAACTATTGATTATGTTGTTAGGTACACTGGCAGACCTGCTATGGCTCAATCTCGTATCCTTAATTATGATGGTAACTATGTTACTTTTTGGTATGATAGACATGAAGATGGAAAACGTGTTGAAGAAACTGTACATGTCTATGAATTTATTAAAAGATTAATAAAACATATTCCCGATAAAAATTTTAAAGTAATTAGATATTATGGTCTATATGCTAGAGAACATAAACATTCTAGTAAAATATTTAAATTATTAAATCAAACTCAGATAGAAATCAGAGAACAATTAAGAAAATGGAATCTCTCTATTGAATTATCTTTTGGGTATGACCCAACAATTTGTGATTGTGGAGGAAATTTTATCTTCTTCGAATTAAAACTCCCCTCCAAGGTATTGCCAAATGTCTCTTAAGTTTATATAATATTTTTGGTGATTTTAATGAAAAATGATAAAAATAAATATCCTTTTGCTAATGAAGTAAAAAAAATGAAAGATAATTTTAAAAGAATGATTGATTCTATGTCTGATGATGAGTTTCTTGATTTTATAGAATATATAAATGCTTGTACTGAAATCTATGATGAAGATTATGATGAAGAACTTTGGTCTGGTGATGAAGGCTGGGAAGATGAAGCTGCTAAGTTCTATGGTTATAATCTTGATGATATTGAAGATGACGACAGCTTACCATTTTAACTTCAAAAAATTTATATTTTTGAGGCATTTTTACTATGCCTTTTATTTTTTTGTTCTTTATTACTTAAAAATAGATCTTTCCTATTATATAAAAAATCCTTCTACCTTATTGGTAGAAGGAAGCTTTTAGGTAACTCTTAAATTCCTATAATCCAAGCTTTTTGAATTTGAGGAATTATTTCTTCCGCTTTTCTTGTTATTATTGTTTTTTCTGATGGTGTTATTAATATAAACTTTTCATCAATATATCCAATAATAGCAATTGCTTGTTCATTTTTCTCATCTGTTTTAGAAAGATAATCTGCTGGTACTAATGCTAAAGTAGGTCTATTCTTTTTTAGTCCCAGATATATTTCTTGAACATCTTGGATTAAATAAGTTTGTAATCTGAACTTATATGGAATCAATACATCCATTACAGAATGTAGCACTTGGTCATCAACCCGATAACCATTTTCAACTATAGTTTTTCCAAACTCTTCTAAAGATATATTCTTTATAAAAAGGTTTAGAATTGATAACATTACACATGGAATTGTTCCTCCATCTGCCATTGTCAAAACCCCTTCTGGCTTTTTTGCATCTTCTTTTAAAGTATAGCATTCCTCATTACTAAAAATTAGATTGCTATAGTCTTTTGGAAGATAAATCTTTTCAGGAACTACTTGAGTTAATACGTTTTCCCATAAATTCGTATTACATTTTGTTATTGATTCCTTAAACTTTTTGATTATTTCTTTAACCTCTTTTTTATAGGCCTCATTCCGACAATCCTCTTCTGTCCATTTACAGCTTTCCTCTTCATTATACCATAAATCTCTTTCTCTTAATGATTTTAACATACGGCGTTTACCTCCTTTTCTTTTGTGAAACTCGTAATACGAGTTTTATAATATTTGCACCTTATGCGTTTTATATTATATATCGTTAACATAATTTTGTCAATGTTTTGTAATTTGACTCTTGTAAAATTATCTTGTAAAATGTCTTTTGGAGATGATAAAATATGAACAAAAAAAATGCAGTAGAATTAGTTAATGTATTAAAACAAGCTTATCCTGATGCCACCTGTAGTTTAGATTTTGAAACACCTTTCCAACTAGTCATTGCAGTTATGCTTTCTGCTCAATGTACAGATGAAAGAGTTAACAAAACTACACCTACACTTTTTGCTAAATGTAAAACAATTCAGGATTTTGCTGATATTGATATTCAAGAATTAGAAAAAATTATACATCCTTGTGGTTTTTATAAAAATAAAGCAAAAAATATAAAATTATGTGCCAAACAAGTTTTAGAAAATTTTAATGGTATCGTTCCTCATACAATGAAAGAACTTACTTCTCTTGCTGGAGTCGGTAGAAAAAGTGCTAATGTTATTTTATTAGAAGTTTTTGGCATTGCTGAGGGGATTGCTGTTGACACTCATGCAAAAAGAAATGCTAATTTGGTGGGATTGTCTATCAAAAAAGAACCTGAAAAAATTGAACAAGATCTATTAAAAATTTTTCCAAAAGAATATTTAAAAGACATTAATCATTTATTTGTATGGCATGGAAGAAATACTTGCATTGCACGTAATCCAAAATGTAATACTTGTCCTATTAGCCATTTGTGCAATCATTTTAAAGCATTAAGTTCAAATAAATAGTTTTCGTTATTGTTCAGATTTGAGTAAAATTTATATTAGTATGAAACACCGCGTAAGCGACCAAACGAGCTGAAAGCGAGTGCGATTGGAGCAACCTACATTTCAGTTTACATTACAAGGTTGCGACACACAAGGTGTTTTTAACTAATATAAATTTTACTCAAATCTGAACAATAACGAATTTTCTTAATTATATATATTATTTTGTGATTTTTCATTGACAAAAAATCCATAAAGATATATATTTTTTACATATAATATACAAATTTTTAGGAGGTATTTTTAATGTTAAAAAACAAATTTAAAATAATTATAATCTTAATGATAATTATTATGTCTCTTATGATTCCTATCGTAAGAGCAGAAAATGAAACATCTGCTGAAGTTACTTCAAATGATGATGTTTCTCTAATTAGTGAAGATCCAGAAGCTATAAATGCAGAAGATATCTTTTCAGAAATGGATATAAAAGAAGAAGATGTTTTTCTAACTGGTGACAATGTTACAGTAGATTATATAGTAGATGGAAACCTTTTTGTTTTTGCAAATAACGTTACAATTGATTCCCAAGTTGGTGGTGACGTATTTGTTTTTGCAAATAATGTTAATATTTCAAACAATGGTTATATCTATAGTAATTTATTTGCAATAGCACCAACAATAACTATTTCAGGTTCTGTATATGATGTTTATGCATTATCTAAAGATGTTACAATTAATGGCTATATTTATAGGGATATAAAAATTAGTGCTAATACTTTAAATGTAAATGGTTATATTTCAAGAAATGCTTTTGTATCTGTTTCAGCAATTAATTTTGCAACAGCTTCAGAAGATGAAAATGCAACAGTAACTTCTAAAGGAATTATTAAAGGAAACTTAAATTATAGTTCTTCTCAAGAAATTTCTATACCAGATGGAGCAGTTGAGGGAACAACAAACTTTACAGAAATGAAAAAATCAGCCCCAACTATTCAATCTTATCTATTATCTTTAGGTGGTTTCCTTACAACAGTTGCTATTCTTTGGTTATTATGCTTATGGATTACACCTAAGTTCTTACAAAATACTGGTACTTTATTAACTAAAAAACCTTTACCTGTTATTGGCTATGGAATATTAACACCTATCGTTGTAATCATCGCATTTGTTATTTTACTTATAATAGGTATTACTTCTAACATAGCACTTTTAGGTTTAGCATTATTATTTATCTTAATAGCTATTAGTTCTGCTATATTTGTTATAGCTATTAATAACCTAATTTGTAATAAATTAAAAATAGAAAAAAATGTTGGAAAATTCGGTTTATTACTTGTATCAGCTGCTATTCTATGGCTAATTAATTTAATTCCTTATGTTGGTAGCTGGGTATCATTTATCACTTCTATCTTAGGATTAGGAATTCTTGTTAAAAGTATTATTCCTTCAAAAAAAGAGGTTGACAAAGAAGTTTCTAAAAAGGAAAAAACTGAGAAAAAAAATAAAAAATAATTGTAAAAAATAGTTAGGAAATTAATCCTAACTATTTTTTAATTCATCTATAATTGTTTTAAAGTTGTTTGCCATTAATATAGCTGTGCCTGCTACCAATATATTAGCTCCTGCCTTTTTTACATCTGGAGCTGTAACTAAATTAATTCCTCCATCTGCTTCTATATCAATTTCTATTTTATTTTCTTCTACATATTTTTTTAGAACTGCTATTTTGTCTACCATATCTTTTAATAAAGTTTGACCACCTTTACCAGGCTCTACTGTCATAACTAAACACATAT
>CALYAH010000107.1 GCA_944393455.1 uncultured Clostridia bacterium | reverse complement strand
TAAAAGTAAAAGAAGATTGGCAAGAAAATGATACAATAGTGAATAAATTTAAATTAAAATAAAGATTTAAAGGGTATAAAAATTAGTAAAAAAGCAAAAGATAATAAAAAAGTTTTTTGAGATGTTTTTTAACTCCGTCCCAAAAAACATGTGATGAATAAAAGGAAGTGAAGCATATGATAAAGAAAATAGCATGGGATACCTTTAAAAATACAGGTGATATTAATGCGTTTTTAGAGCTAAAACAAATTGAAAATATAGAAAGACAAATAAATGATTCAAAAGAAATAGAAGAAATACAAACAAAAATGAATATTAATTTAGAAAATAATTTGGAAGGTAACAATCAAAGGGTGGATTAGAACAAAATGGCAAACGTAAAAGTAAATGGAATTATATTATCTGAACACAATTTAGGAGATTTTGACAAAATGCTTACAATGTTAACACCAGGTGTTGGCAAAATCTCTTGTGTTGCTAAAGGAGCGAGAAGACCTAAAAGTGCTCTTTTAGCAGGCACGCAAATGTTTTGTTTTGGCGAATATTTAATGTATAAAGGAACAAATACCTATCATATAAATTCAGTTGAGCCAATCGAAATATTTTACAATTTAAGAGTTGATTTGGACAAGCTAAAATATGCTGTACATATTAATAAGATAGTACAAGATGTAACGCATGAAAACCAAAATTGCTATCAGATATTACAACTATTATTAAATACATTATATACTATATCAGAAACAGATAAAAATTTGGACTTAGTATTAGGCATATTCAAATTACGATTATTATGTTTGTTAGGATTTGCACCAAATGTAAAAGAATGTGTGAATTGCAAAGAAGAAGAAAATTTACAATACTTTAGCTTAAAAGACAATGGATTTAAATGTCAAGCTTGTAGTAAACAAGATACATCTTGTATTACTATAAGTCAAAGTACACTTAATGCTATAAAATTTACAGTTACAGCACCTCCTAAAAAAATTTATTCTTTTAATATTAAAGAAGAATCATTAGAAGAATTTAAATTAGTAACAAGGTTATATTTTAACGAAAAATTAGAAAAGGAATATAAATTAGAGGATTTATTTTAGAAAAGCTTGAAAAAAAGAGAAATAACATATATAATAAACATGTATCATAAGTATTAACTAAAAAGAGAAGGGAGCGATTTTTATGAAAATAAAAATAACAGGAAAGGAACTAAAGATAACAGAAGCAATTAACGATTATGTAGAAAAAAAATTAGACAGAATCGATAAATATTTTGAAGAAGCAGAAGCAGAAGTTACTTTAAGAACTGAAAAAACAGAGCAAATAGCTGAAATTTATGTAACAGCAAATGGAGAAAAATATAGAGCAGTAACAGAAGACAAAGATATGTATGCTTCTATAGATAAAGATATTGATATATTAGAAGGACAAATAAGAAAAGCAAAAACTAAAAAAGAAAAAATGATGAAAGATGCATCTTTAAAAACAATGGAGGTTATTACAGATCAAGTATCAGAAATAAAAGATGAAATTGTAAAAACATCTTATTATGAAATTAAACCAATAACACCTGAAGACGCAGTTTTGAAATTGCAAGAGATGCCAACACATAACTTTTTAACATTTATCAATGTTGAAACAGGAAAAGTAAATGTTGTACATAAATTAAAAGATGGTAGAAACTATGGATTAGTTGAGCCAGAAGCTTAAAATAGATAAATATAAAGTAATGGGTGGTAGTAAGTACCACCTTTTATTTTGGGGGAGAATGATGGAAACTAGAAAAGAAAAACTAATTGCCTTTAGTTGTATTTTTTTTATTTCAATTTTATCATATATTAATTTTATTACAGGATATTTTTCAATTGATACGGAAAATATTATATCACTAGGATATAAAGGATATGCGATTAACTATTTTCTTTATGACGGAAGAATTTTTTCGGCTCTTTTTGCATTAATAGGAGAGTTAACAAATATAAGTTTAAAAAATCTGTACATATTTTCAACAATATGTTCTATAGCAATTAGTAGTGTAAGTGTAATACTATTATACAAAATAGTATATAAAATACTAAAACCAGAAACAAAAACCAAAAAGTTTCTATTAATTTTGCTATCATATACTTATATATTTCATTTTATGAGTATAAACAACTTTGAATTTTTTGAAAATTGCATTATGTCCATAGGCATTTTGTTATATATTTTAGCTGCACAGAAAATAGTAATAGAAAGAAAAATTTTGTTAGGAACAATATTATGCATATTAGCAACAGCAATGTATCAAGGGACAATTAACTCATTTTTAACAACTGCAATTTTATTCTTATTTTTGAAAAAGAAAACGAAGAAAGAATTTTGGAAAGATATAGGAATTATTTTAGTAGTTACACTAATTGCAGGTGGGATAAATGTAGCAATGGTAGGTATAGCTAAAAGTAATATTAATACAACACAAGCAACAAGAATCAATTTAGATATAATAAAAAATATAGGATATAACTTAGTAAAACTTCCAAACTTATTTTTAAATAGTTTATGCTTGTTCCCTAAATATTTGCATATCACTTTTATATTAATAGAACTTATATTTATTTTGATATATTGTATAAGAAGAAAAGATATGAAACATATTTTAAATGCTTTATTCTTAATTGGAGTAGCATATCTTAGTTGTATAAGTCTATCAGCTATTTATCCTACATGTATCTATGATGGTAATGGAAGGATTTTTGCGTCAGTAGGTGCAAGTTTTAGTGTTTTAGGAATTTACATTTTGTGTAATATGGATATTTTTAAAGATAAAAAGCAAAGATTATTTTTTATAACATTGATTACAACATACTCTTTAGTTATTATTTGTAATACAATATATATGACAAATCAAATTAAAGAACAAAATAGAATAGACGAAAGATTTTCTAAGCAGATGATAGAAGAAATTGAGCAGTATGAAAAAGAAACTGGAGTAAAAATAAAAAGTTTTGCCATTTTATATTACGAAGAGGCAAATAAAATTGATAAAAAACAGTCAAGTGGAATTAACAACAAGAGTAAAATAAAAAATTGTCTTTATACAGCAACAGCTTTAAAAGTATACACAGGCAAAGAACTAGAATATGAAGGCTTTGATGAAGAAGTAGAAAAAGAATATTTTAGTAAGGATGAGAACAAAATGCTATGTATAGGAGATAAGTTATATATAAAACAGAGCTATTAAAAAATATGCGTACAAATGGAAAGAAGGGGAAAAATGAGAAAGTTATTAGAGAAATTTAACAAAAACAAAATAATAATAGGAATTATTGTGATCTGCATTATTGTTATTATCATAGGAATGATATTTTTTATTCAAAATATAAATACAAATGTAACATCATCTGATAATCAAGAAATAGAAAATACAGTAAATTACCAATACAAATTATTTAAACCTACATTTAAAACATCAAAAGATAGTATTTATGATGACTATGATTTTACACAAGACATGATATATCAAGAAAAAGAAAATATATATTATAAGAAAATTGATAATTATAATGACTATCTAATAGTAAAAAA
This sequence comes from uncultured Clostridia bacterium, assembly GCA_944393455.1. Classification (GTDB taxonomy): domain Bacteria; phylum Bacillota; class Clostridia; order TANB77; family CAG-508; genus CAG-269. The sequence goes on along the minus strand of CALYAH010000107.1, from coordinate 3,582 downwards.
TAGATGGAATGATATTTTAGATATGGAAGAACAAGATTTTCAAGATAATTTTATGCTTATTTCTGCGATAGAAAATACAAGCATGCTTGGGTTAACAGTAGATAAAATTGAAAATGATGATACACATTTATATGTTTCTTTGATAAAAGATGAAAAATTTCCAGCCAAAGAAGATGATTCTATTAATTATGAAGAAACTTGTATTTCATATATAATACCTAGAACTATGGATAGAGAAAATATAATAGTAACTAGAAATTTAAGAAATGATGAAAAAGATTACGATACACAAATGCAAATAGCTGAGTCGAAAGAGGAAATTCAAAGTAGAAGTTATAGTTTTCAATATAGAGACAAAAGTTATAGACAATTTGAAGAAGAATCTAGCAAACCAAATTCGACTATAAAGGTAATTCCTCAAGATTGGAAAGATATGATATGCAAAGATTTTTATATTACTCAAGATATGGCAGATATTGATTTTGATAATTGGAAATCTCTAGGAAATGGATTTTATGCTTTAACAATTACTCAATATAGTGAATATTTAAAATTAATGAATAATTATAAAGTAAAAGACTTAACATGGTGGGATTTTAAAAACATTTATGCAATAATAATAGTAAGAAATAATTCAGACAATACGATAGATATTGGTAATATAGAAGAATCAGAAAATGGAAAAGCAATTTTAGAAATTGGACCGGGAGGATATTTAGATGTTTCAGAAAATCTAAAATATGTGGGGACAGCTATATTTTTACCAAATTATAGAAGTTTAGAAGAAAATTATCTTGAAATAAAGTTGAAATAGAAAGGGAAAACTTATGATATTAATGAATATAACAATATCAATATTTATAATAGGGTTAATGTTAGCAATAATTGGTAAAGTCTTAAAAAGAAAGAAGATGCTAATAGCTGGAATATGTATTATACTTCTATTAATTATAAGCATACTAATATTTTTTATATATGAAATGGAAAAAGAGCAAGAACAATTAGAAAATCAAAATTTAGGACAAATTGCTGATAATACAACTCTACCAGTACCAGATAGAATTGTATATAAAGATTCAAACAATAAATATACAATTATATATTCAAACACAAGTGCATTTACAAAGATATACTCAGAGATATATAATAGATTGACTAATATAATTGAAGGTAAAGTGATATCAGAAAATGAAATCACTCAAATGCAGGAGCAAGGCAGTTTTATAGAATTTGACTATAACACCAAGAGTAAGAATTTTGTTTTTATGTTAGAAGAAGATGAAATTGGCGCTATAAAAAGATTTTCTGATACAGGACAAGTAATAAAAACTTCATTAGATAATGTTGAAGAATTAGTAAAAATGACAAACAAATTAACTAAACAAATGGATAAATATGATTTTGATAAAAACCAAAATTATAATTCTAGTACAAAATTAATGGATTTCCCTGAGAATTTAGAATTCATCCAACAAAGAGATGGAATTTATCAAAAAATAATTACATATGATAGTGAAGATTATAAAAATACTTTAGAACAATTAGATTTTAAAGTAGAAAGTGATATACCAAATGTTGATTTTGACAAACAAAATGTAGTTATAACAATATCACAATATAAAATAGATAGCATAAAACAAAATATTGGAAACATTAAGTATGAATTTGGAAATTTAGAGGCAAATTATAGTGTTAATGTGCTTGTTGTAAGCAAAGTAGTAAATACCAATTGTATATATTATAACGTATCAGATAGTGCAGTAAATACTGAATTAAGTAATATTGTAAACATGACCAGAAGCGGAACAATAAGAGCTATAAATGGAAATGAGATAGAAATAGGATTAGGAAGTTACGTTTCTGATTATATAATAAAATTAAACAATAATACTTTTATTAAAGATTATGAAACAAATCAAGAAATAGGAATAGGAGACTTAAAAGTAGGAGATTCAATATATGTAGAAGGAGAGACGGCAAAAGATATAAACGGATTGAAAGCTATTAAAGCTAATAGAATTGAAATATGTAGTAAAGAAAAAGTAAAAAATGAGATAATGAAATATATAAAAGATACATATAGAATTGACGGAATGGGTATAGAATATACAAATGTAGACAATGAAGGTAATGGTTATATAATAGTTACAGCTAGTTTTGAAAACTTTATTTATCCATTAAAACTAAATGTAAACAGTCAAACAGAAACATTTTTGGGCATGGGATATCATATACAATCAAATTATGGATATGTTTTGCATGAAATGTGTGACATTACATTAGACACAAAAATTGTAGATGCAGATAATATAGAAGGAGTAGTAAAGACAATAGAATACATAGCAGACTAGTAATGGAGGATGAAATGGTAATTATATATATGATATTAGGATTTTTAATTTTTATAGTGCCATTAATATTAACGGTAATTAATATTATAAATCTATTTAAAAAGAATAAAATAAAAGAAAATTTAATAGATATATTAATATTTGTATTAGGAATTTTATTAACAGCGCTTTTATACTTTGTTAGTGGATTCAAAGACTATACAGAAAGTTTGAGACTAGGAGGTCTAGAAATTAATGTACATGGACCGATAGCATCATGGAGTATGCCAACAGTTTTAGCAATTGTACTACTTGGAATTATATCTTATTATTTAATAAGGAGAAAAAAATTAGAGTTACCACCATTAATAATTGTATGTTCGATGTCTGGAATACTAATTTGTTCAATTTATATGATAATGTTTTTGATACAAATATGCAATAAGAATTTATTAGAAAATGCAGTATATGGACTACCATATCTTACATTATTTCCAATAAATTATATATTATGTAGTATAAGAGCGGTTATTGAAGTTACGAAAAAATATAAAGGAAAAAACTTAGAAGCCAGAGAATATAACAACAAATTTTTAAATAAATGTAGTAAAATATTATACGATATAGACACATGGCCGGTAATAGTAATTATATTAGCTATTCCATTAACAATGCTTCTAATTGTAGTTTTAGTATTATTTGGACAAAGACCGGATGAGGCAATAAAAGCATTTTTAGAAACCAGCGATTGGACATTATCTAGTAAAGTGTCTCCACCATCTGTTATTTATGATGGACATTATTTGTGTACAGTATCTTTAAAAGGACATAAGAGTCTTGTAAAACCAATAAGAATGGGAGTAAGAAGAGGAGAAAAAATAGTTGTTAATAGGCAATTATGTGTTGCAAACGCTTTTGAAGATTTAATTAAAGAAAAAATGCCTAGATTTCATCATTTTATAAGATATGTATATGATAAATATGGTTTTCCATTGTCAAAATATATAAAAAATGCATGGCAGGCTGATATTACATATATCCTTATGAAACCATTAGAATGGATATTTCTTATTGTTTTATATTTGTTTGATACAAAACCGGAAAATAGAATTGCAACACAATATACAGTAAAGTAATAGTTAACACCAACTTTACTAGGAGTTAAGAAAGTAATCGACGAAAATTGAAAAAAGTATTGACAATTAGATAAATATATTATAAAATACAAAAAATAGTTCGACAAAATAAAGAC
>CALYAH010000106.1 GCA_944393455.1 uncultured Clostridia bacterium | reverse complement strand
CAGCAGGTTATTTAAAATCACAAGGATATGATATTAAAGTATTAAATTTAGTTAGACCACAATATAGTGATGGATACAATCCATTGATGCATATATCATCAGAACTAGATGTAGACGTTATTGCAAACACTGTAGTAAAAGGACAAAAAACAGATTCAAGTTCAGATCCTTATTGGGACGACATGGCAGAAATGCTATTAAAAGCATTAATTTATTATTTAATTGCAACAAGACCAGAAGAAGAACAGAACTTGGCAAGTTGTGCGGAATTGGTAAGAGCAGCTAATAATAAGGGAGGAACAAACTTACTAACAGAATTAATTAGTCAACTTCCATATGATCATCCAGCAAGAATGTACTATAAATCAATTGAAATCGCACCAGAAAAAACATATGGCTCTATCTTAAGTTCTTTGCAATCAAAATTAGGTAAGTTTGATTCTAAAGAAATAGCAGAACTAACATCAACAGATACCATAGATTTTGAAGAAATAGGAAACAAAAAAACAGCGGTTTATGTAATATCATCTGATACACATACTGCATACGATTTCTTGTTAACAATTTTCTTCTCACAAATGATACAACAATTATATGACTATGCTGACATGAATGGTGGTAGACTAAAAGAAAGAACATATTTCATATTAGATGAGTTTGCAAACATAGGAAAAATACCAGATTTTGATAAAAAGATATCAACATCAAGAAGTAGAGGAATTTCTTTTAGTGTTATTCTACAAAATATAGACCAATTAGAAGCAGTATATGAAAAATCATATGAAACAATTATGGGTAACTGTGATACACACGTATTTTTAGGAAGTAACTCATTTAAAACAGTAGAATATTTTTCAAAAGCATTGGGAGAGAAGACGATAGGAAGAGATAGTGTATCGATTAATAGAGATAGACAAAACTGGAAAACAGGAAAGTCAGTATCTGACCAAGTAATGGCAAGGCCATTAATGACACCAGATGAATTACGAAGATTAGATAATGATTTATGTATCATTTCTGAAAAGGGAATTAAGCCAGTAAAGGCAAACAAATTCTATTATTTTAAACAAATTCTATTATTTTAAACATCCAATGGCTAAAAAAATGGCAGAATTAGAAATAAGTCACAATGATATAGGCGAAATAGAAAGAGGAACTTGGAGAAAATATAATCCATATAATCCATATGTGGAAGATAAAAAAGAAGAAAAAGTTCAAGATTTAAAAGTAGAATCTTTAGATGATTTATTTGAAGATGATACTGATAAAGAGAAAAAAGTAGAAACTCCAAAAGTTAACGAAGAAAAGAATAAAACAGAAAAGCAGGAAATACAAACATTAGATTTAAATGATTTTGATGAAGAGCCAATATTACCACAAGGATTGGATGACGACGATACATATGATTTACAAAAAGAATTAGAGGCCAAATTTGATGAATTATTTGGACCACTAGAAGACGATGATTAATAAAAAATTAATTATGAATATTATAAAATAGAAAATATTGTATAAGAAATAAACTTATGCAATATTTTTTTGATTGATTTTCAGTATTAATTATAATTTATATTAGTAAAAACACCGCGTAAGAGACCAAATGAGCTGCAAGCGAATGTGATTGGAGCAACTTACTTTCGTTGAAAGATTTATCTTTCAACATTATTAGTTGCGACACACAAGGGGTTGTAAACTAATATAAATTATAATTAATACTGAGAACAACCAAAAAAGTTTTCGCTAAAACTATTGTAAAAAAAATAAAAATATAGTAGAATAGGCATAAGTTAATAGGGTAAAAATAAAAAGTAAAAATAAGGAGATAAAAATGAAATTTGTACATATAGCAGACATGCATTTTGATAGTCCATTTGTAAATTTATCTGAAAAAGATATATTAGGAGATTTAAGAAGACTAGAACAGAGAAAAGCATTTAAAAAAGTAATTGAATATATAAAAGAAAATAATATAAAATATTTTTTTATATCAGGAGATCTATATGAACACAAATATGTAAGACAATCAACAATAGAATATATTAATCAACTATTTCAAGAAATACCAGAAACCCAAATATTTATATCACCTGGTAATCATGACCCATATTTAAAAAATTCTTATTATAATCAATTTGCTTGGAACAGCAATGTAAAAATATTCAGTTCACAAATTGAAAAAATAGAAACACCAGAAGCAGACATATATGGGTATGGATTCGACGATTTCTATTGTACAGACTCCGGAATAGAACAAATAGAAATAGAGAACAAAAACAAAGTAAACATATTAGTAATACATGGTACAATAGATGGAGCGAACTTAGAAGAAAAACAATACAACTCAATGTCAAAAAAAATGTTAGAAGAAAAAGGTTTTGACTATATAGCAATTCGGACATATACATAAATTAGACTATAAAACAACAGAAAATCAAAGAATTGTATATCCAGGGTCAACAGTCTCACTAGGATTTGATGAACTAGGTAAACACGGAATGATAATAGGTGACGTAGAAAAAGACAAAATTAATCTAAAATTTGAAGAATTAGATGAAGAAGAATTTATTATAAAAGAAATAGATGTTACAGACATCTTATCAAAAGATGAATTAATAGAAAAAATAAACGAAATAGAAATTCAAAATAACGAATATCTAGAAATAATCCTAGTAGGAAATAGAAATTTTGAAATTGACAAATATGACATATTAAAATATATTGTAAACAATCGAATTATAAAAATAAAAAATAAAACAAAAATAGCATACGATTTAGAAAAAATAGCAGAAAGCAAAACAACATTAAAAGGAATATTTGTGGAAGAAATGCTAAGCAAAATAAAAAAAGAAGAGCTAACAGAAGAGGAAAAAAACATCATAGAAAAAGCAATTGAAATAGGAATAGAAGCTTTAGAATAGATGTTTTTATGTTTTTGGGGACGGAGGAAAAAAACATCAAGAAAAGGAGAAGAGTTTTTTGAAAATTAATAAAATAAAAATAAATTCTTATGGAAAATTACAAGAAAAAGAAATTAATTTAGAAGATGGAA
>CALYAH010000105.1 GCA_944393455.1 uncultured Clostridia bacterium | reverse complement strand
GTGTGACGAAGTTTCATAAGCTTTTTTGTCTATTGGTAGTATTTTTCTTTTTACTAACTCAATTCTACTAATGTTATTATAATGGTTATAGATTAAATTAATTTCACTTACTTTCGAGTTTACTATTTTATCGTACAGAATGTCTTCAATTTTATTTGTATTATTTAGATATTCTTCTTTTGTTAATGCTAAAAGGACATTTTCTTTTCCTTTTAAAATCTTTTTTCCTATAATTATTTTTTCACTTTCTTTGTCTTTTAGCGCTTCATGATTAACATTAGAATTGAAATTTCCGCAAAATCCTAAATCATTTCCTATATAAATGTTTAATGCTTTTTGCTTTTTATCTAGTTTTAACATTTTTTTGTCTAATATTAAATTCCTATTATTTAAAACATTATACATAAAATTAGTCAATTTTTTTTAATATTCAAAGTATTTTTCTGCTTTTTTCCTAGCTTTATCTACCTTGAGTAAGGAATGAAAATTCATTACTTTTACTACACTTTTAATTTTCATCTATGTTTCCTTCCTGTTTAGCTAACTTCTTAAATTTATCTATGATTTCTTCATTGGTAAGTGGTCTGAATTTTGGTTGGTTTAAAGCTTCTTGTATTTGTTTTCCTACCTTCATTTTATTTCGTAGTTCTGGTGTCATTTCATCCATGTTAGCTAATTCATATACTTCTTTAGTTTCCAAATAACTTAAAAATGTTCTTCTAATTTCAGCACCAAGTTTTTTTATGTCCGCTTTCTGAACAGCCCCGCCAAGTCTTGATACAGAATTTTTATAGTTTATTGCTGGTTTATTTCCTTTTGCAAATTCTTTTTCTGACAATACAATTTGTCCATCAGTAATTGATATAATATTAGTTGATATATAGTCTGTAATATCTCCACCTTTTGTTTCAACAATTGGTAGTATTGTGATGGAGCCACCATTTTTGTATTGACATCCTTTTTCTAATAGTCTAGCATGTAAATAGAATATATCTGCTGGATATGCTTCTCTTCCTGGTGTTTTGTCTGAAACTAGACTTATTTCTCTATATACATCTGCATGTTTTTTTAAATCATCTATTACTACTATTACATCTTTTTTCATTTTCATAAATTCTTCTGCTATAGATAAGCCGACAAATGGAATTAAACTAACAACTGGTGCTTTATCATCATTAGTTGCAACTACCATCATTGTGTAAGAAATAGCATTTCTTTTTAAAAGTTCGTTATATATTGTTTTAATTTCTTTTTTTGTTTTTCCTACTGCTATATAGATACATATTACATCATTGGCACGATTATCTATTATAGCTCCTTGATTTACTATTGTGTCTAGACAAATTTGAGTTTTACCTGTTTTTTTGTCTCCTATGATTAATTGTCTTTGTCCTTTTCCTATAGGGTATATTAGGTCTATTCCTGCTATTCCAGTAAGCATTGGTCTATTTACTTCTCTACGATCCATAATTGGAATGGTATCATTTTCAATATTGATGTATTCAATTTTATCAAATACTTTGCCTGTTAATAAATCTGTTCCAAATATGTCTACAATTCTTCCTAATGCTTGTCTTGCAAATACAGCTTTAAATTGCTCTCCAGTAGTTTTTACTAAATCTCCTATTTCTATTGGGGCATCTTCTTTAACAATTGCTACTGTTACTGAATTTTCTTTTATTTGGTTTACATAGCCCATTCCTTTTTCCCATATAGTAACTTTTTCAAAATATGTTACGTTTTCCAAGCCTGCAACTTCTATAATATAGTCTTTTACTTGTATAACTGTACCTGAATCGAAAACATTTTCATTATTTTTTATTTGCTCAATCTTTTGATTTACTAATTCATCAATATGTGTACCCACATTTATCTCCTTTCCTATATACTATAATCATACATTTTTCCTTTATAATGTATAATAATTCCTTCTGACATATTTTTATAGTATCTAGTTTTTATATTTTCTCCTAAGTGATTATAATTTAAATTTTGGTCACCAACATATACATATACTGTTGGGTCGCATTTTTTTAATTCTTGTTCTATTTTGTCTAATAACTTTGATATATTGAATTGACTAGGATTTTTGAAATTTTTTTCTAATTGTATAATTTCATTTTCTTTAGGCTTTATAACCTCTTTTATAATTTGATATTGCTCACTACCAGTAAGTGTTAATAGTTCATAAATAGTGTCAGCAGTAAACTGTTTTCTAAATCTTACTAATATTTCATATTTTTTCTTATCCTTTTGTGTTGTTTTATGCTTTTCTAAAAATTCCTTAATAGTTTTTTCATTGTCGATTTTAAACTTACGTTTTAATTCTTTATAAGTATTAAAAAATGAATCTTCTCTGTATTGTGCTGTAGGAATATCATATGCAATTTCTTGTCTATTGCGCTCTGTTGTTGCTTTAAAAGCTTTCATTTCCTTTAGTTTCTGCTCAATTTCAGAACTAAATATTGTTTCTGTATATGTTTCTTCATTTTGAATATTATCTGTTGTAATTTTTTTAAGTTTTTCTTGTTGGACTACAACTTCTTTTAGTTTCTTTAGTTCTTCTTCTTTTTCATCTATTATATAATTATATTCTTGCAATTTTT
>CALYAH010000104.1 GCA_944393455.1 uncultured Clostridia bacterium | reverse complement strand
GTCATAGCATTAGTTTCGTACTGATTCACTTTACATCCTAATGTAATAAATGCAACTTTTATTGTTTCTTTATTTTCCATTTTTTCCTCTTTCTATAATACTTAATATTTTAAATGTCGCATAAGGGCTATACTCTCTTATGCGACATATTTTTATCTTCTTGCTTTTCCTTCTAAAGCATCTAAGTTATCCAAAGCTTTTCCTGTTCCTAATGCTACACATGATACAGTATCTTGTGCTATCATAACATTAATTCCTGTTTTTTCTTGCAATAATTTATCTAATCCATCTACTAAGCATCCTCCACCTGTCATATAAATTCCTTTGTCGCTAATATCAGCTGCTAGTTCTGGTGGTGTTCTTTCTAATACTGAGTGAACGCTATCAACTATCATCATTGCTGGTTCAATTAATGCTTCTAACATTTCACTTGAATGGATAGTCAATGTTTTTGGAAGACCTGTACTTAAATCTCTTCCTCTAATTTCCATTTCAGTATCTTGTATTTTTGGAAAAACACATCCTATATTTACTTTTAAATCTTCTGCTGTTCTTTCTCCAATTATTACATTATGTTTTTTCTTAATATATTTTACAATATATTCATCAAATTTATCACCAGCTACTTTTAATGATGTACTTACAACAGATCCCCCTAATGAAATTACTGCTATATCTGTTGTTCCTCCACCAATATCTACTACCATATTTCCACATGGTTTCGAAATATCTATTCCTGCACCAATTGCTGCTGCTATTGGTTCTTCAATTAAGTACACTTTTCTTGCTCCAGCTTGTGAGGCTGCATCAATTACTGCTTTTTTCTCTACTTCTGTTACTTGTGATGGAATACATATCATAATTCTTGGTGAAAATATGAATTTTCCACATACCTTATTAATAAAATATTTTAACATTTTTTCTGTAACTGTATAGTCTGATATAACCCCATCTCTTAGTGGTCTTGTCGCAACTATGTTTCCTGGTGTTCTTCCAAGCATTCTTCTTGCTTCTTGTCCAACAGCTAATACCTCCCCTGTTGTATTATCAACAGCTACAACAGATGGCTCTCTTAATACTATTCCTTTTCCTTTTACATAGGCAATTACTGTTGCTGTTCCTAAATCAATACCAATATCTTGTCCTAAACCCATTTTAAACATGCTTAACTTCCCTTTCTAACAATATATTTCCCATTTTTTTGTTTCTTTTTGGTTACAAATATATTACGATTATATTACAATCCTTTAGATTTATCAAGCCTTTTGATTGAATTTTTTAATTTTTTATATTATAATAATTACAGTTTAATTTTTATAAACAGGAGGAATTTATGAACTCATATAGATTTGTATCAAAAAATGAAACAGATACAAAAAATTTTGCTAAAAAATTAGCTTCTAAATTAAAAACTAAAGACGTTGTTGTTTTAACAGGTGAGCTTGGCTCTGGTAAAACAAAATTTGTAGAAGGCTTTTTATCTTATTTTGGCCTAGAAAATGAAATATCTAGTCCTACTTTCACAATCGTAAATGAATATCAAAAAGATGACACAAAAATTTATCATTTTGATGTTTATCGACTAGAAGATTCTTCTGAATTTTATGAGATTGGCGGAGAAGAATATTTTGAGAATGGTATTTGCTTGATTGAATGGGGCGAACTAATTCAAGATGCTTTACCAAAAAATTATATTCATATAACTTTTGAAAAAGATGAAGATGATGAAAATATAAGAATTTTAAAAATTGAAGCAATTGAAAAATTTAACATACAAAATTTATTATCTTAAAACGAGGAGGACTTATTTTGAAAATATTGAGTATTGATACAGCAAGCAATGTTTGTGGTGTTTCTATTTTAGAAAATAATAATTTACTATGTAACTTAGATACAAATACAGGTCGAACACATTCTGAAAATTTGATGCCAATGATTAAAGAAGCTTTTGAAAAAACTTCTTTAAATTTGAAAGATATGGATTTACTTGTTTGTGATATTGGACCTGGTTCTTTTACTGGAATTCGAATTGGTATTGCAACAGTAAAAGCTTTTTTTGATAGTCTTAACATTCCTTGTATTGGAATTAGCTCTTTAGAAGCTCTGGCTTATAATCTAAAAAATGATATAAATGAAAACAAATATATTTGTAGTATCTTAGATTGTAAAAATGATAATTGCTATTTTGCATTATATGAGAAAAAAAATAATACTATTGAAACTTTAATTGAACCACAGGCAGAAACCGTTGAAGCTACAATCGCCATATTGAATAGCTATTGTAATGATACTTTAGAAAATTCTTCAATTACTTTTATTGGAGATGGTTCTGAAGTCTATAAAAAAAATATTGAAACTTCTTTTTGTAATGCTAAATTTGCTAGTCAAAATTTAAATGTTTTAAATTCTTATAATTTAGGATTAGCTGGATTTGAGCATTTTAATTCTGGTATAGAACTTGAAGAAGTCTTACCTTTGTATTTGAAAAAACCACAAGCACAGAGACAATTAGAAGAAAGAGAAAAACAAGAAAAGTAATATGTTTTTAGGAAGGAGTGTTTTTTGGGACGGAGTAAAAAAACATCAAATTGAAGTAGTATAATACTTCGATTTGATGTTTATATTTTTCCTTTTATTTTATTCTATAAGTATAAAGCTACACGGAAACCTCCGTCTTCAAATGTGTTATAAGAATCATAATTACTAAAACGTTCATAGGCAGGCTTTAACCATCCTTTAATATTATTAAAACTCCCTCCTCGAATATACATTACATTACGATCTAAATCTATTTCTGTTGTCCATTCTTGTACATTTCCTGCCAAATCATATATATTATTTGCTTTTGTCTCATTAAATTGTCCTGTTGTAATCAATCCTGTTGTGTTCGTAAATGTATCATCACTATAATTTCCCCAACTTGTACTATCTTTCATAACTTCATCTTCTGTCTTTGCTTCTGTTTCTATTAACCATTGTAGTATTCTATCCCATCCAGCACCATCTATTAATTTACTTGTTACACTACTTGATTGATACATACTCTCCGCTACTTTTTTTGCTCCGTTTCCTGTTCCATTATCATATGGTATTTGATTCCATACTCCTACTCCTTTTTGACTTACTGGTTTTACTGTTCCATCTATTGTTGTCTTATTTGAATCTGGATTTGTTTAGATGATGTTGTTCCTGCTACTCCTGCTTCATATCTTGCTATATAAAATCCTCCATATTGATTTACACTTCCACTATTGTCTTCTGTTTCTTTAGAATTATTATCTGCTATACACATATCTTCTATTTGCCACAGTTCACTTTTTATCATTCCATTATTCCCCATATATTCTAATAAGCTAGTTACTCCTGCCTTAGAAAGTAACTCTTCTAATGATGCCACTCCTTTTACCTCCATTGCTTCTTCTACTGTATTATATTTGTATCCTCCCATCGTTGAAACAATTTCTTTTGCCTGTTGTATGATTGTAGAACTTGCATATAAGCTACTTATTTCTTTAACATAGCTTTTTACATTTCCTTTATTGTCTTTTACTTTTACACAATAACTTCTATTAACTTTTCAACTTATAGTTTTCTTATTTTTGCGTTTTTTCCTTGATATTTATGTTTTTTATTGTTATAATTTAAAAAGATTCTTTCGTGGAGTTGAATACTCTACGAAATTTTTATTTGTATTTTTTTATAAAGTATACTATAATATTACTATTATTAACTATGAGAGGATAAACTATGAATATAATAATCGAAGAAATGTCATTAAACGATTTAGAAAACATAAAAAATATATTAACAAGTGAATTTGATGATTTTTGGAATTATGATATTTTAAAAGAAGAATTAGAATCTGAAAACTCTAGATACATTATAGCTAAACTTGGCAACGAAATTATCGGCTTTGCCGGAATCAAAATTATTTTAGATTCAGCTGATATTATGAATATTGTAACTAAAAAAAATTATCGAAATCAAGGAATTGGAACTTTACTTTTACAAAATCTAATTTCTATTTGTAAAAAATCCAACTTAACATCTATCTCTTTAGAAGTAAACGAAAAAAATCTACATGCTATTCATTTATATAAAAAATTTGGATTTAAAAATATGGGAATTCGTAAAAATTATTATAAGAATCAAAATGGAATTATTATGTTTTTGGGGACGGAGTAAAAAAACATCAAATTGAAGCATTACTTACTTCAATTCGATGTTTATATTTCTTTTCTCTTTCAATTCTATTTTACTATATTTTATGTTACATTCGTCAAACAATTTTCTAGACGCAATATTATTTTCTGAATTAGCATATTTGTCAGATAGATACATTACTTCTTTAATTCCAGATTGAATAATAATTTTAGCACATTCATTGCATGGAAATAAATCTACATAGATTTTAGCATTCTCTAAATCTTTTTTACTTCCTCTATAATTTAATATTGCATTTAGTTCTGCATGACATACGTAAGGATATTTTGTATCTAAATTTTCTCCTTCTCTCCCCCATGGAAAATCTTCATCATTAAATCCATTTGGTGCACCATTATATCCAATTGATAAAATTCTATTATCATTGCTAACAATACAAGCTCCTACTTGTGTAGACGGGTCTTTACTTCTCATAGCTGACAATTTTGCAATTGCCATAAAATATTCGTCCCAACCTAAATAATCTTTTCTTTTTTCTCCACTCATATTCTTTACTCCTTTTAATGGTTTTTGTGATGTTTTTTTACTCCGTCCCCAAAAACACGAAAACATCTTATTCATACCATTCTAATTCCCAATCGTCTAGTATAACTGTGTCTCCTTCGCAGACACCCATTTCTTTTAATTTAGCTTCTACTCCCATGTTTTTTAAACACTTTTGTAGATAATACATTGATTCATTATCCTCTATATTGATTCTTCCCATTAATCTTTGAATTGCTCTTCCTGATACAATAAATATATCGTTTTCTTTTCTTATCTCCCATTCATCTTTTTTATCTTCTAATGTATATACAACTTTATCTTCTATTTCAATTAATTCTTCTTTTGGTAATGTTTTTATTGTTTCAGCTACATGGTCAATTAGTTCTTGCACACCTTCCTTAGTTGCCGCTGATATTTTATATAATTCTAATCCTTCTTTTTTTGCTAATTCTTCTACTTCTTTTAATAAAGTCTCATCTTGTATTACATCAATTTTGTTAGCCACAATAATCTGTTTTCTAGTCGATAATTTTTCTCTATATTTTTTTAGTTCTTTATTAATCGCATAAAAATCTTCTACTGGATTTCTTCCTTCTTGTCCAGATACATCCAAGAAATGTAGTAACAATCTAGTTCTTTCTACATGTCTTAAAAATTGAATTCCTAATCCTACTCCTTCACTTGCTCCTTCTATAATTCCTGGTATATCTGCTATAACAAATCCATTTCCATCCTTTGTTTTTACAACTCCTAAATTTGGTATAATTGTTGTAAAATGATAGTTTGCAATTTTTGGTTTTGCATCTGTTACAATTGATAAAAATGTGGATTTACCTACATTTGGGAAACCTAGAAGACCAACATCAGCTAATAATTTCAACTCTAATATTATTTCTTTTTCTTCTCCTTTTTCTCCATCTTCTGAAAATCTAGGAGCTTGCCTAGTCGCAGTTGCAAAATGTGAGTTTCCTCTTCCTCCTCTTCCACCTTTTAAAATCAATTCAGTTTGTCCAGGCTTCGATAAATCTGCAACCACTTTTCCCGTTTTTGCATCTTTAACTACAGTACCTATTGGAACTTTTATATATAAATCTTCTCCATACTTACCATTACAATGGCTTCCGCTTCCATTCTCTCCATTTTTTGCTTTAAATTTCCTGTTGTATCGAAAATCAATTAAAGTATTCTTATCTTTATCAACTTGAAAATAGACATTTCCACCATTTCCACCATCTCCACCATCAGGTCCGGCCTGCTGCTACATATTTTTCTCTACGAAAGGTAGCTGCACCATTTCCGCCATCTCCTGATTTTATTATTATCTTTGTATAATCTGTAAACATATCTACTCCTTTAAAAAATGTTTTTTGGGACGGAGTAAAAAAACATTTCTTTTAATTTTCTTTAAGATTTCCCATCCTTCTGTTTT
>CALYAH010000103.1 GCA_944393455.1 uncultured Clostridia bacterium | reverse complement strand
TTAAGAAAATATGGTAGTTGTAACCATGCTGGATTTGGTCTTGGTTTTGAAAGAGCAATTATGTATTTAACTGGTATGCAAAATATTCGTGATGTAATACCTTTCCCAAGAACTCCAAAAAATTGTGAATTTTAATATAGTTGAAAGAGAATCTAAAAGTGATTCTCTTTTTATTTTAATTGACCCCTTTCCCATTATATGGTATAATATTTATGTAAATTATTGGATTTTTGTTTTGTAGGGTTAACTGACCCACAAGGAGGTATACAAATGAAACAAGAATTAAATTATTTCGAAGAAAGAAATATTTCTCAAGATGCTTTTATTTCTAAAGTTACTGACGAAACTGCAGTTGAATCAGTTAATGACTTTAGATATACTTTATCTAAATTAGCAAAATATCAAAAGTTTGTTACTTTTAAAGATTTATTAAGATTTTCGAACGTTCTTTTAATTTATAAAGGAACTGCTTATGTTTCGAAATATATTAATATTCCAGACGGAATTATTGATAGTAAAACCTTTAAGAAGGTTTTAACAAAATCTTTAAAGGACCAACGCTCAATTCTTAATTTTTTAAGAAGTGGATTAATTGTATTAGATATTAATAATTTTAGAATAGAATATATTTCAGGATATAATCCTATGCAAAATTTTTTCATTTTTACCGATTATGATGATTATTTTCCACCTGTAAATGAAATTGCTTTTTTAGATGAAGAATGTAATATTCCAGATGAGCTTTATATTGAACTTTTTGGTAAAGAAGCTTATCTTGATCAAAAAGAGGATGAATATCTTTCTCTTGACGAGGAATATGCATATTTATATGATGAATAGCAAAAAGTCACAGATAGTAATCTACCTGTGACTTTTTGTTATTTTCTATTTTCCATAATAGCTATCTAAGAGAATTTGTTTTAGTTCAGTAACTAGTGGTACTCTTGGGTTGGCTGTTGTACATTGATCCTCAAAGCTTCTTTCTGCTAACATATCTACTTTAGCTAAAAATTCCTGTTCTTCAATTCCTGCTTCTTGGAAAGATTTTGGAATATTCATATTATTATTCATTTCTTTAATCTTTTCAATTAAGCTATTAATTCCCTCTTCTATTGTATCTGCTTTTAATCCTACTTTTTTTGCCAATTCGTAATATTTTTTATCAGCAATAAAGTATTCATATTTAGGGAATGATACAAACTTAGTAGGTTTAGTACTATTATATCTAATAACATATGGTAAAAGAATTGCATTTATTCTACCATGAGGCATATGGAATTCCGCTCCTATTTTGTGTGCTAGAGAGTGATTAATTCCTAAAAATGCATTTGTAAATGCCATACCTGCTATTGTACTTGCATTATGCACTCTTTCTCTCGCCTCTTTGTTCGTTCCATCATCATATGCTGTCTCTAAGTATTTCATAATTAGCTCTACTGCTTTTTCTGCTAAACCATCTGTATAATCTGAAGCCATATTAGATACATATGCTTCTAAACTATGTGTTAAAACGTCCATTCCCGTATCTGCTGTAATTGATTTTGGTAGACTCATAACTAAATCAGGATCTACAATAGCAACATCTGGTGTTAATTCATAATCTGCTAATGGATATTTTTTATTTTTTTCTTTATCTGTAATAACTGCAAATGATGTTACTTCTGAGCCAGTACCTGATGTTGTTGGTATTGCTACCATTTTGCATTTTGTTCCTAATTTTGGGAACTTGTAAGTACGTTTTCTAATATCCATAAATTTTAATTTTAGTCCTTCAACATCTGCATCTGGATTTTCATAGAATAGCCACATACCTTTTGCTGCATCAATTGGACTTCCTCCACCTAAAGCAATAATAACATCAGGTTTAAAGCTTTCCATTGCTTGTACACCTTTTTTTATTGTGTCAAAAGATGGGTCTGATTCTACACCCTCAAAAATTTCTGAATGTACATATTGGTGTCTTTTTCTTAAATGATATAATATTTTATCTACATATCCTAATTTTATCATAGATTCATCTGTTACAATAAATGCTCTTTCTATATCTGGCATTTTTTCTAAGTAAGCAATTGAACCTGCTTCAAAATATATTTTTTCTGGAACTTTAAACCATTGCATATTAACTCTCCTTTTCGCAACTCTTTTTATATTAATTAAGTTTACAGACGAAACATTTGCTGTTGTTGAATTTCCACCAAATGAACCACATCCTAAAGTTAGTGATGGCATATTGGTATTATATATATCACCAATTGCTCCATGTGTAGATGGTGAATTTACAATAATTCTTCCAGCTTTCATTGTTTCAGAGAATTTTAATATTGTCTCTTCATTTTCTGAATGTATTACTGCTGAATGTCCAAGTCCCCCAAATTCTAATAATTTTTCTGCTTTGTTAATTCCTTCTTCTTCATTTTCTACAATGTAATACGTTAATACTGGGCTCAATTTTTCTTTTGAAAATGGATAATCTTGTCCAATTCCTTCTTCATATACAACAAGTACTTTTGTATTTGTTGGCACCTCAAATCCTGCTTCTTTTGCTATTGTATATGGAGATTGTCCCGGAACATGAGATTTTAATTTGTATCCATATTCTTCTGTTTTCTCAAACATACTATCTTGTAACTTTTGCTTTTCCTCTTCTGATACAAAATAGCATCCATATTCTCTCATTAGTTTTTCGAATTCTTGGTATATTTCTCTATCAACTAAAACTGCTTGTTCAGATGCACATATCATTCCATTATCAAATGCTTTTGACATAACCAAGTCATTTACTGATGTTTTAAGTTTTGCTGTTTTATCAATATAACATGGCACATTTCCTGGTCCTACTCCTAATGCTGGTTTTCCACAAGAATATGCTGATTTTACCATTCCTGTTCCTCCAGTTGCTAGAATTAGGTCTACATCTGGATGATTCATTAAAGCTCTTGTTGCCAAAATGCTTGGTTCTTCAATCCATAAAATACAATCTTTTGGAGCCCCTGCAGCTATTGCAGCATCTCTTACTATTTCTGCTGCTTTTACACTACATTTTTGTGCAGAAGGATGAAATCCAAAAATAATAACATTTCTTGTTTTTGCTGCAATAATAGATTTAAACATAGTTGTTGAAGTTGGGTTTGTAACTGGTGTAACACCTGCAATAATTCCAACTGGTTCTGCTATTTCAACATAACCTTCTTCTTCATTTTCATCTATTACTCCTACTGTTTTTTCATATTTAATACTATGATATACATATTCTGTTGCGAACATGTTCTTTGTTATTTTATCTTCATATATTCCTCTTCCTGTTTCTTCTACTGCCATTTTAGCAAGTTCCATATGATGCTCTAATCCAGCCATAGACATTGCTTTTGTAATATTGTTTACAGTTTCTTGGTCAAGTTTTAAATATTCTTCTGATGCTTTTTTGGCTCTTTGTACTAATTCGTCAATCATTTGTTCAACTCTTTGTTCTTCTTCATTTGTTTTCTCAGCCATTTAAAATCCTCCTTTTTAATGGTTTATTTTTTTCATTATATCTATAACTCATTTTTTTTGTCAAGCATAATTTGTCGATTACATATTATATTTTTTGTAAGATTTTAGCCTTTTTCCTTAGCAGTATAATAAATCAAACATAGAGCTTGTTCATTACATTCAAAAAGAAATTGTAAGATTCAAAAACGAGCCGCTTTCATATTAAAATCAATAATTAATATATATAAAAATAATACGAATGCAACTGGAATAACATTGAAACTTCTTTAATTTGCTAAATGGAGGATACCAAACCCTTTTGGGAGGTGCCATTTAGCAAATTTTAGAAGTTTTTTGTTATGTAAGGTAGCCAAGGATTAGTTTTAGATATATTAATTATTGATTTTCTATGAACATCCCTCATTTTTTAACCCAACCATTTCTATTTTTCATTCCAATCAAGCGCTCTATGTTTGATTTATTATACTGCTAAGGAAAAAAGCTAAGATCCTGCAAAAAAAATAGAGCCATTGCCCTATTTTTAATTATATAAATATTTTTGTGGATTTATATGTTCTCCATTTATTCTAATTTCCAAATGTAAATGTGGCCCTGTTGAATTACCAGTTGAACCTACTGCAGCTATAATTTCTCCAGCTGTAACTTCCTGACCAGGCTTTACATACATTTTACTAGTATGTGCATACCAAGTTTCTACTCCATTCCCATGGTCAACTTTTACTAACTTACCATAAGCTCCACTAGTACTTGCAAATGTTACTGTACCATTTGCTACCACCTGAATTGGAGTTCCTGTTTTTGCTGATATATCTAATCCTGTATGTGCCCCTCTTCTAATTCTACTACCAACACCATATCTTGAAGTAATCGTTCCTGATACTGGTATATTTGCTAATTTTATACCATTAACTTCAGGCATAGCATCTATTCTTTCTTGTTCTTTTTGCTTTTCTATCTCTTCTGTTACTTTTTCTTGAATTTCAACTTTTGCTACCTCTATATCTTGTATAGTATCAACTTCTTGTTCTTCCTGAGTATATTTTTCTACAATTGTTAAATCAAGTTCTTCATCTTGATTTTCTTCTTTCATATAATTTACTAATTCTTCTGCCTCTTCTATTGTATTGACTGAATCTACTGTTTCATTATTAACTGCTATTTCATAATATTTATAAGTTATAATTGCATTTTCTTCTATATTCTCAATAACTTGTTCTTCGTTCGTCTTAAGTGTTCTATTTACAAGTTTTAACTCATATTCTGGTTCTTGTTCAATTTCAATTGTATCTATATTTTTAGTGGTTTCTTTTGTCATGTTTTCTTTTATGTTTTCTACAAAATCCTCTTTGCTTTCTATATATCCCACTTCTTCTCCAGATATGCTTACTTTATAGATTGGTTTATATTTAATTAAAACTATCGCGATTATTAAACCAAAACCTATAACAGCAATGTTAAAATACTTCAACATTTCTTTTGTATAGTATTTTAATTTCTTGCTTAAAATATATATTCACTCTCCTTTTGAATGTTTTTAAAACGCGACCAGTACTTATTATACTATATATTCTGCCAAAAATCAAATTATGTATACATATTTTAGGGTAATTTGTCAATTTTACATAAAATTCAAGCCATTCTTTTCTTGTTTTTCCACTTTTTTCTTCATCATTCTCCATTTTCCTTACTTTTTCTTTCATTTTATACAGTTTTAATTGTTATCAATTGCTATTTTTTGTATAATTAACTTATAAGTTCTATATGTATATTTTAGTTTCTGTAAATTTAAACTATAAAATGCTATTATTGGGCTGAAGAATAGGAAGGTGATAAAAATGGCTTTAGATTATAGTGTAATTGGCCAAAGAATAAAACAAGCAAGACTTGCTAAAAACTTGACTCAAGAGGATTTAGCAGAACAAATTGACATTTCAGTTGCATTTTTAAGTAGAGTAGAAAGAGGAAATTCACATATAAATTTGAAAAGATTAAATCAATTATGTAGATTATTAGATGTTTCAGAAGGATATATTTTAAATGGTGCTTCTAGTAATTCAGAAAATTATTTAACAAAAGAATTCTCTGAATTATTAAAAGGATGCTCACCTGAAACACAAAGACTTATTTATGATGTAGCAAAAGTTATTGCAGATGCAGATGCATATGATCCACTTTAATTGCATTTTTTAATTTCATATATAAATTTATTCTAACTGTAAAGATAATGTATCTAAGCAGTTAGTTTTTTTTGAAATTTCTGTCAAATTTCAATGTTATATCAATTTATATAAGTTTTTTGTAAAATTGAATTTCTAATATTTTTTTCTTATGATATTATATTATATGGCAAAAATGTTAATACTATTTATAAATATTAGGAGGTAAAATATGAAATTTGATCAATGGAAAGATTTTCAAAAAGGTGATTGGGAATCTGAAATTAATGTAAGAGATTTTATTCAAAAAAACTATACACCTTATGAAGGAGATAGTTCTTTCTTAGCTGGTACTACTGAAAAAACAAAAAAACTTTGGGATGAAGTTTTAGAACTTTATAAGAAAGAACACGATTCTGAAGGTGGTGTTTTAGATATAGACACTAAAACAGTTTCAACAGTTTCTTCACATGAAGCTGGTTATATTAATAAAGATTTAGAAGATATTGTTGGTCTTCAAACTGACGCTCCACTAAAAAGAGCTATTATGCCTTTTGGTGGTATTAGAATTGTAGAAAAATCATGTGAAGCTTATGGAAGAAAAGTAGACCCTGAAGTAGAAGAAATCTTTCATAAATATAGAAAAACACATAATGATGGTGTGTTTAGTGTTTATACACCAGATATTAGAGCTGCAAGAAGTTCACACTTACTTACAGGTCTTCCTGATGGATATGGTAGAGGAAGAATTATTGGAGATTATAGAAGAGTCGCACTTTATGGTGTTGATGTTTTAATTGAAGAAAAGAAAAAAGAATTAGATGTATTAGATGTAGATGAATTGACAGAAAAAATTATTCGTGAAAGAGAAGAAATCAGTGAACAAATTAAAGCTTTAAACGAATTAAAAGTTATGGCTTCTAAATATGGTTTTGATATTTCTAAGCCTGCTTCAAATGCAAAAGAAGCAGTTCAATGGTTATACTTTGGATACTTAGGAGCAATTAAAGATCAAAATGGTGCTGCTATGAGTATTGGTAGAACTTCTACTTTCTTAGACATCTACTTTGAAAGAGATTTAAAAAATGGTCTAATCACAGAAGAAGAAGCTCAAGAAATTATGGATCATTTTGTTATGAAATTAAGGTTAGTAAGATTTTTAAGAACTCCTGAATATAATGAATTATTTAGTGGAGATCCTGTATGGGTAACTGAAAGTATTGGTGGTATGGGGATTGACGGAAGAACTTTAGTTACTAAAAATTCATTTAGAGTATTGCATACACTAGAAAACTTAGGACCAGCTCCTGAACCAAACTTAACAGTTCTTTGGTCAACTAATTTGCCAGAAGGATTTAAAAGATATACTACTGACTTATCTATAAAAACTTCTTCTATTCAATACGAAAATGATGACTTAATGAGAATCACTTTAGGAGATGACTATGGAATAGCATGTTGTGTATCTCCAATGAGAATCGGTAAACAAATGCAATTCTTTGGTGCAAGAGCAAACCTAGCAAAAACATTATTATATGCTATAAATGGTGGTAGAGATGAAAAATCTGGAAAACAAGTTACACCAAAATATGAGCCAATTACTTCTGAATATTTAGAATATGATGAAGTTATGGAAAAATTTAACCAAATGATGGATTATGTAGCAAAAATTTATATAAAAGCTTTAAATGCAATCCACTATATGCATGACAAATATTCATATGAAGCAATTGAAATGGCTCTACATGATAGAGAAATCTATAGAACTATGGCATGTGGAATTGCCGGTTTATCAGTTGTTGCTGACTCTCTATCAGCTATAAAATATGCTAAGGTAAAAGTAATAAGAGATGAAACTGGCTTAGCTGTTGACTATGAAGTAGAAGGCGACTTCCCTAAATTCGGTAATGATGATGATAGAGTAGATGAAATTGCTGTTGAACTTGTTAAAAACTTTATGAATAAATTAAGAAAACATCAAACTTATAGGAATTCAACTCATACTTTATCTATATTAACTATCACATCTAATGTAGTTTATGGTAAAGCAACTGGTAATACACCTGATGGAAGAAAAGCTGGTAGCCCATTTGGACCTGGAGCAAACCCTCTTCATGGAAGAGATACAAACGGAGCTTTAGCTGTTATGAATTCAATCGCAAAATTACCATTTGATTCAGCTGAAGACGGAATCTCTTATACTTTCTCTATTACACCAGGTACACTTGGAAAATCAGAGGAAGAAAGAGTTACTAACTTAGTTAATATGTTAGATGGATATTTTACACAAACAGGTCACCATATCAATGTTAATGTATTCGACAGAAGCTTATTAGAAGACGCTATGGAACACCCTGAAAAATATCCTCAATTTACTATTAGAGTTTCAGGCTATGCTGTTCACTTCACAAAATTAACAAGAGAACAACAATTAGATGTAATTAACAGAACAATACATGAAAGAATTTAATATGTGTCCAATTGGGGACGTTTCCTTTTGGACAAAAATGTCCAATTTGGGACACACATCTTAAATAAGTTAAGGAGCAATAGAATGGAAGAAGAAAAGGATTTACGTTATTATGCTAAAGTTCATTCAATTGAATCTTTTGGAACTGTAGATGGCCCTGGTATCCGATTTGTACTTTTTTTACAAGGGTGCCATTTACAATGTAAATACTGTCATAACCGAGATACTTGGGATATGAATGATGGAAATTACAAATCATTAGACGAAATTTTTAATAAAATACTAAGATATAAAAATTATATTCATCCACGTGGTGGTGTAACTATTACCGGTGGCGAACCACTTTTACAAGTTAAATTTTTAATTGAACTTTTTACAAAATTAAAGAAAGAAGGAATTCACACTTGTATTGATACATCAGGTATGGTTACTTTAACAGATGATATAAAAAAATTACTTAGTTTAACTGATTTAGTATTGTTAGATATTAAACATATTGATGATGAAAAATGTAAGGACTTAGTTGGAAGATCTAACAAAACAGAATTAGAATTTGCTAGATATTTAAGTGACAATAATATTTCTATGTGGATTAGGCAAGTTATAGTCCCTGGTTATACAGATGATGAGCAAGATTTATTGAAACTAAAAGATTTTATATCTACATTGAAAACAGTTCAAAAAATTGAACTTCTTCCTTATCACAATATAGGAGAATTTAAATGGAAAAAACTTGGTATTAAATATAGTTTAGAAGATGTTAGACAAGCTAATAATAAAGATATAAAAAGAGCAAAGAAAATATTAGGCATAGAAAATTAGTAATATAATAAAACAATCCCCCAATTATTAAACTGGTATTTTAATAATTGGGGGATTTATATAACTATTTTTTATAATTCTTATTACATTCCTAATAATTTTAGTTCTACATTTTCCATCTTATATTTACCATCAACTAGTTTAAACTCTACTAGGGTATTTTCTAAAGTTGCTTCATTTTGTCTTAAATCAGTTGTAAAATATAATTTAATTTGTGGTATTTCTACTTCATTTTTTACAATCTCTTTAAATGTTTCTGCCATATGTTTTTCATCTTCGCAGATTAAAATTAGTTGTGGCAATCCTAAAAATCCTGAATCTCCAGGTACAAAATTTTCGTAAAAGTCTTTATATAGTCTCATTTTATCTACTAATTTTTTTTGCCAATCTTGTTCTCTTCTAATCGCTTCAAATACAAATTGAATTGATTTTTTATTTTTAGTTAGTTTAACTGCACCACCACTAGCTTTAAATATTTTTCCAGCTACTTTAGCAGTAATTGCTGGCTTTACAATATAACTATCAAAAGCTTTTACTTTTCTTAAATATGCAATTAATGTTTGGTTCCCAGCTAATCTTTTTTTAATCATTGGAACTGGTTTTGTATTGTCTGATGGTTGCCATTTACAATCTATTTCTTTTGAATTTAATAAATATTTTCCCATTTTTTCTAGACAATAAATTCTATAAATTCCTTTTCCTTCATCTGAAGTAAAGTAATATCTTGTTAATATTTTAGATTTTACAAGTTGATCTAATTTATTATTTAATTTGTCTTGAGATTTTGGATCTATCCCTTTTATCTCAAGCATTTGATACAATTGTCTTGAAGTAATAAACTCAAATTCGTTTACTAAATCTAGTATTGCAAAGTGGATTTCATTAATATGTCCAATGTTTATCTTATGTACAATTTGATTCATAGATACATATCCATCTTTTCCATCAAATGTTTTAATCTCTCCTTCTCTAATAGCGAAAGGTGATACTTTTGCTTTAATTTGGCTATCTTCAACCATGTTAATTCCTCCTTAATATAGAAATATCTATATATAAAATTTTAAACTCAAACAATTAATAATTTTATCTTTCTTTTTTCTTTGTCTATTTTCTTAATATAAACATCTACATCTTGTCCATATTTAAGTCCTTCTTCATATTCTGCCATACCTACTAAATTTGGTGTTAATTCTATAAAAATACCATTTTTGTTCTTTTCAGTTTCTCTTACTATTCCTTTAACTTTTATTCCAGATGTGAATTTTTTAGCATTTTCTTCCCAAGAACCTAATATTTCTTTATAAGATAAAATTACTCTTCCTTGCTCTCTATCTATTGATTTTACCACAATATTAATTTTTTGTCCAATTTTTAGCCTTTCATAAGGTGTTTTTATCCTAGCAATCGATAAGTCTTCTATATGTGCAAGACCTACTACTCCACCACCGATTTCTACAAATGCCCCATATGGTTTTATATTCTTTACAATTCCTATTACTTTTTCTCCTACTTTTAGGTCATTTTTAACCCATTTTAAAGCTTCTTCTTGTACCTGTTTTCTGGATAAAGTAACTGTACCTTCATCATTTATATCTGTCACTTTAAATTGTACAAATTTATGAACCTTACCTGTACATAAATTTGTTTTTGGTAACCCATCTTGTTGCAAATTTATTCCTTCTACTTCTTTTCTTGGCATAATTCCTTTTAAACCATTATCAAAGCTAACATATAGGTTGTAATTATCATCGCATTCTTTTACTAATCCTTGTAAGGTCTCATGGTTTTCTAAGTATTGTTTCATATTTTCTCTATTTAATCTTGTTATTTCATTATCCCATCCTTCAGGTACAAATTTTAATGCATTCATTTGTTTTTTCTCCTTTTATCTTATGTTTGGTTATATTATATCTTTTAAAAATTTATTTTTCAATATTTTCATTTAAAATTCTTTGTACTTCTTTTGAATTTAAATATCTCCATTTTCCAAGTGGTATATCTTTTACTCCTATTCCCGCAATTTTACTTCTATGTAATGCTAATACTTTATGCCCAATGGCTTCACACATTTTTCTCACTTGCCTATTTTTTCCTTCATGAATAATAATTTCCAATCTAGAACTATTTTTCTCTTCATCTGTCTTTAAAATTTTTACTTTTGCTGGTTTCGTAATATAATCTTCTATTTTTACACCTTTTCTTAGTTTTTCTACTTCTTCTCTTTTTATAATTCCTTTTATAGTTACTGTGTATGTTTTTTCTATTTCATGTTTTGGATGTGTAACCTTATATACAAAATCCCCATCGTTTGTAAGGATCAAAGCTCCTGATGTATACATATCTAATCTTCCGACTGGTACTAGTCTTTTATTAGTTTTTATCAAATCTAAAACAGAATCTCTATTAAATTGGTCTTTTACTGTTGTTACATACCCAATTGGTTTATTCAATAAGATATAAATCAATTCTTCTTGTCTATGTATTTCTTTATCATTATAAAATACTTTATCTATTTGTGGCATTATCTTTGTTCCTAATTCTGTAACTATTTTTCCATTTACCCTTATTTTTCCCTGTAAAATCAATTCTTCTGCTTTCCTTCTAGATGCTATACCACACTCTGCTAAATATTTTTGCAACCTAATTTTATCTTCCATTTTTCCTCCTAATGAGACAAAGGGGACAGAGCTTTAATGTCTCATATTTTTGTAGAATTATGTCAGTTTTTGTAAATAACAAATTTCGACAGAAAAATGAGACATTAAAGCTCTGTCCCCTTTGTCTCATTTAATTCTTTTAATATTTTTTCAAAATATTCTGGTATTTTAGCTTCTAAATACATTTCTTTTTTTGTTATTGGATGTTTGAATTTTAGACTTTTTGCATGTAAACATTGTCCTTGTACGTTCCACTTATTTTTTCCATTTGAATAAGTGGTATCCCCCACTATTGGGTATCCAATTTGTGTTAGATGTACTCTAATTTGATGCGTTCTTCCTGTTTCAATTTTAACTTCTAATAATGTATAATTATTATATCTTTTTAACACTTTAAAGTGAGTTATTGCTTCTTTTCCATTTTTAACAACTGCCATTTTTTTTCTATCTTTTGGACTTCTCCCTATTGGCATATTAATAGTTGCTTCGTTCTCTTTTACAACTCCTTTTACTAAAGCAATATATGTTTTTTCTACTTCATGATTTTTAATTTGCTCACTTAAATTAATATGTGATTTATCATTTTTAGCAACTATTAATATTCCAGATGTATCTTTATCTAATCTATGCACTATTCCTGGCCTTATTTCTCCTCCAATTCCAGACAGAGAATCTTTGCAAATAGCCATAATTGCATTTACTAAAGTTCCATCTGGATTTCCATTAGCAGGATGTACTACAAGTCCCTTTGGTTTATTTACTACAATTATATCTTTATCTTCATAAATTATTTCAATTGGTATTTCTTGTGCTTTTAAAGATATCTCTTTTGGCTTTTCTTCTTCTAATGTTATGTGATCATTTTCTTGAACCTTATAAGATGGTTTTGTTTTTTTTCCATTTACTAATATTTTCTTTTCTGTTATTAATCTTTGAATAGCAACTCTTGAAATATCTTTATTTTTTTGTGCTAAATATGCATCTATTCTATAATTTATCTCTTCTTTGTTTACTATAAATTCTCTCATTCTTGTTCACTTACTCTTTCATATACTACAAAATAATCATCTTTATATAATTCTTTATAATTTTCATCTTGTGTTTTGGTTATAATCATGTTCATTTTTGAATTTTCATATGTTATAACATGAGTAATACCATATTTCTCAAATGTGTCTTCATAAAATTTGCTTATATTAGATGTTCCTATAAAATCCATAAAGATATCGTCTTTCTTACCACTAAACTCAGGTGCATATAGATCTGCTCTTGAATCAATGAATACTGGTATTCCCCTAAATAACATATAACTACCATAATTATATTCATTATAGAATTTAGCTTTTCCTAAATCTATGTTTTCTATAATATAGTCACATGCTTGAACCGGATAACTTGACTCATCAATGTAAGTATCATCAAATTTGTCTTTTACCATATCATAACTAAATATTAGCATAATAATTGATGTTAAAATAATTCCCACTATACTTGTTACTTTTTTAGTTGCTTTCTCTATTGTTCCTTTACTATAAATATTTTCTAGTTCGCAAATTAATCTATTTAATATAACAGAACAAATCAATACAAACATGGTCACTTGCCTTCTAGATTTTAACATTAAATAGCATAATCCTGCTAACATAAACAAATCACTTAATCTAATCTTTGCTTTTGTAAAAATTAATATAGATAAAAATAGAATTAAAGTACAAATCATTTCTGTATCATCAGCAAGTGTCATTGGTAAATGTTCATTTATATTTTGTGTTGTATTACCTTCCATAGTTTTTACTAAATAGGTATATGGGGTTGTTCCTAAAGGTGTTAATAATCCTGTAAATAGGCAAATAATCATAACTAATATTAACCATTTTACATTATCATTTTTATTTAACCTAATTCTATATGGATTTTGTAATTCTTTTGTTCTTTTAATTTTGATTTTATCTACTCTTTCGTCTAATTCTTTTAATTTTTCTTGTAATTCTTTTACTTTCTCTTCATTTTCTGAAGTTTTAGACAATTTTTCTATTTTTCTTTCTAATTTTTTTCTTGTACCTTTTCTATATATAATCCTTTCTGAAAGGCTAGCTATAATATATTCTGCTATATATGGTAAATATAATACAAAGTAGAATGGAAAAACTGCCAAGTGTAAATTTGCTATTAAAATCGGAATAATAATTAATCCTATTGCATATCTCTTTTTCTTTGTCTCTAAAAATTTTTCAATGAAGAATATCGTTAGTATAAACAAGATAAATGTTACTAATTGTGCTCTTGCTGCTACATAATCTCTAATTAAATACATAACACCTATAGTAATTATAAAAGATATTAATTGATTTTTAGTTAATTTACAATTCACCATATAAATGCATAGTCCTAGGACAACCGATAATATACAAGTGGTTATATAAATTCCAGTCATTCCAAATGCTGAATAAATCAGATAAGTTATTACATCATAAGCCCAATGTGGATATGTGTAAGCCAAATTCTCGTGCCAAGAAAATGGATCTTGCATATCTATTCCATTTTCTATAATATGTTCTCCTATTCTAATCGTATAAAATGTATCATTTTGTAATGTTACTGGTGTTATTGCTATACAAAAAATAGCAATTAGTATTACTGCTAGTATTGTAAATTTTATATTTGAGCTTATTTTCCTAGTTTTATTTGCTTTTGTTTCTTGTTTTTTCATTCTTGTGCTCCTTTCGTTTTTTTCTTTTCCGATTATACCAAAAAAAGTTTCAAAAGACTAGCCTTTTGAAACTTTTTATATCTTCTATTATTTATACAGCTTCTTGATTTTCTGTCTCTACTTCTTTTTCAGTATTTTTTTCTTCTATAACTTCTAAGCTACCAATTGAAACTTCGTAAGCCACTCTAGTTTCAACTGTACCATCTTCATGTTTTTTCTCATAAGTTCTAGATTGTACTCTTCCTACTATTTTTACTTGACTACCTACTTCTAAGTTTTGGCAAAATCTTGCGTTTCTTCCCCATGCAATACATGGAATATAGTCTGATTTATTATAAGCTCTATTTACAGCAAGTAAAATATCTGATATTTCTCTTCCAAATGGTGTTTGTCTATAGATAGGTTTCTTACATATATAACCTATTAATACCACTTCATTTGTTACAATATCTTTTTTTACAATTTCATTTTCTTCTTCTTCGTCTTCTTCTTTAAGCTCTACAATATCCTTTGTAAAAACAGTTAATATTAATCTGTTTTTTTCATTTTCATAACTATTATATGATCTAAATTGACCTTTTACTAATAGTTTTTTTCCTTCTTGTAGAGTTTCTTCTTGGATTAGTCTTTCTGAGACTGTGATTGGTATAATATCACTATTTCCACTTAAACGTGGTATTTCTAGGTTAAATATATAAAACCTTTCTCCATAAATCTCATGACTAAATCTTTTTTCACCTGTAACTTTACCAACTAATGTTAGATAGTTGTTTTCTAAATCATTTGTATCCATTTTCTTTTTTTCTTTATTTTTTATTTATCTTCAGTTGATTTAATTATTTTATGATTTTGTATGTTTCTTTACGTATCATTAATCTACATTTCCTATTATACAACATTTTTTTGGTTTTGTCTACATAAAAAGTTAATTTTCTTCAAAAAAGTTAGATTTTTCCTATATTTCATCGATTATGGGGTAATAATATAAGCTAAAAATTATAAAAATTATTAAAACTTCATATGTTTTTAAGTTTGTTTCTTCTTTTAGTTTTATCAATTGTTCTCCTATTTCATAAGTTTTATTTTCTATATTTTTAATATTTCTTTGCCTATAAATAAGTATTCCGGTA
Organism: uncultured Clostridia bacterium; assembly: GCA_944393455.1. Classification (GTDB taxonomy): domain Bacteria; phylum Bacillota; class Clostridia; order TANB77; family CAG-508; genus CAG-269. The sequence goes on along the minus strand of CALYAH010000103.1, from coordinate 10,157 downwards.
TCTGTTATACTAGATACTGTTACATCTGATTTTTGATTTAATCCATATGTTATTATCTCTCCTTTTGGTTTGTTTACTAATTCATCTGCTTTATTAATATCTGTATTTATCACCAAATATTTTGAGTTACTACATATATGTTCTATAATTAACTTTTCTCTATCAAAATCCTTTAAGTTACAATCAATTATTAATGTTTCAAATTTAATATTTTTCATATTTGATATACTATTTTTATTAATATGAATTAGATTAATATCCAATTTTTTATCTAAAAAATGTTCTTCTATTCTCTCAAAACTCTTATAATCTGAGATTATTCCAATAAAAGTCATTCTGTACCCCTTAATTATTTTATCTATCTTATTATTTCCTTTTTTGGTAAATTTATACCTTATTTACTTTTTATTTGTGTTCCATTACTGTTAATACTATATCCGTCTTTATAGATTAAATCAGATATCCTTACTACTTCTAAACCTTTTTCTTTTATGTTTTTAATTAACATGTCTAAAGCTTCTGCTGTATGTTCAGTTCCATTGTGACTTAATATAATATCTCCTGCTTTTATCTTATTTTTTAACCTATTCCACATTTCATCTCCTGTTATCCCTGTGTAATCTAATGTATCTAAATTCCACTGTATAGTATAGTATCCTTTATCTTGAGCTGCTTTTATTACAGTATCATTATATTCACCATATGGTGCCCTATAAATTTGAGTTTTTGTTCCAGTTATTTCTTCAATTTTTTCATTACTTTTTTCTATTTCACTAATATTTTCTTCATAACTTAAATTATTAACATGTGGATGAGTATCACTATGACTTGCTATTTCATGCCCTGCATCATGTATCTTTTTAACTGCTTCTGGAAATTTTTCTATCCAGTCTCCTACCATAAAAAATGTGATTTTTGTATTATTATTTTTTAATGTTTCTAAAATAGCATCAATATCGTCAGCTTTCCATGCACAATTCATTGTAAAAGCAACTTTGTTTTCTTCTGTTTGTACATTATAAATAGGTAGTAATTTTTGATTAGTTGCTGACGTTGGCACCGTTCCTCCAGCCTTGCTTAGAGTAGTTGCCACACAAAACAATAATATTACAGTTATCAAAGATACAGCATATGTATATATTTTCTGTTTGTTAAATACTAAAAACATAAAATAACCTCCAAGTTCAAGCTACTTTAATTGTATGCTCTTATTTTCAGAAAATACGTCTTTTTAAAATTTTTTTAGTTTTGTACATTTCTATTTTGAGACTCTTATTTATTTAAAATTTATTGGACAGAATATATCAACTTTTGACATTTTTCTCATATGATATATTAAACAACATTTATGTTGTAAAAAAAGAAAGGAATGAGATATATGGAAATGGATGGTAAAAAACATTATTGCCCAATTTTAGACGTGGATGGCGTTATCTCAGGTGGAAAACAATTTGATTTAGATATCACTTTGCCAGAAGATAACCGTGACGTTATTTATGGTGTAGTAAAAAATTGTTTTAAAGATCCTGTTGATAATGCTGTTGTAAAATTAGTAGAAGTTGTTTGCGAACATGGTAAAGAGGAAAGAAGACCTATCGGCCATACTTTTACAGATAAAGAAGGAGAATTTGTATTTGGTCCTTTATGTCCTGGAAAAGAATATGCTTTACAAATATGGGTAAATGATACAAAGAAAATTAAAATATGTGCTAAATGTCATCATGAAGGAAAATGCTTAAAAGGTGAAAGATGTGAAAAATGTGATTGCTTTATAGATGATAGAAAAGAACATTGCGATAAATGTAAAAAAGAAGAACATCATGATAAATGTGACAAGGAAAAACATTGTGATAAATGCGAAAAAGATGATCATCATGATAAAAAATGTGATAAAGAAAAAAGTTATGATAAATGCGAAAAAGATGACTATTATGATAAAAAATGTGACTGCCTAAAAGAAGAAGACTTTAAGGATTTTAATTATTAATCTTTGCTTTTAAACTGTAATACTAAAAAAGGTATTTAAATCGATTTTTATCGGTTTAAATACCTTTTTCTATTATAAAATCCCTATTTTTTTTGCCATTTGTTTTCCTTTTTTCATCATTGTTTTTTTATTCATCATATTTGTCTCTGTATACATCATTACTAGCCCTGTTGTAATTAATCCACCAATCATAACTCCTTTAATAAATTTCATAAAAATCACCTCTCCTTTGTTTTATTATTTGTATTTTTAGTAATTCTATACTTTTTCACTATGGAATATATTTCATTTATTGCCACTATTGCTAAAAAAACCCCAAAACATTTTTTAAGAATATTCACATCAGTATGAAGTGATATATTTGCACCTATTATAGCTCCTAAAATTCCAAAAATAGATATAATAATTGCTAACTTTAAATCTACATTTTTATTTTTTATATTAACTAAAATTGCTACTATAGAAGTTGGAATGAAAAAAATTAAATTTGTTGCTTGAGCCATATGTTGTTCTATCCCCATAAAAAAAGTAAGGAGAAATATTAAAATGGTTCCTCCTCCCATTCCCGTTCCACTAACAATTCCTGATACTAAACCTATTAAAATCTCTGACATACTGTTCCCTCTATTCTTTTTGTATTTTTTAACTTGTTAGCATTTTAAATGATACATAAACTAAAAATATAGTAAATGCAATTTTTAGTATTTTAGTTGGCAATTTTTTCAACAATTTTGCTCCAATATATCCTCCAATTATTCCTCCAATTGCACACAAAATTGCAATTCTCCAATTAATGTAATTTCCTCTATAATAAAAGAAACTACTTGTAACAACCATTGATAAAATACAAAATATAGAAGTACCTCTTGCTTTTGCATCTTCTAAATCTAATAAATGTATGAATGCTGGTACTAATATCATTCCTCCACCTGTTGAAAATAGACCACTTATAATTCCAGCTAAAATTCCGATAATTACTTTTTTTCCCATATAAAAAACCTACTTCTTTTAGTAGGCTTTCCAATTTTTATGAAATTATTCATATTTATAAAATGATTTTTTGATGTTTTTTGGGATGTTTTTTGGGACGGAGTAAAAAAACATCTTTGAAAATTAAAAAGAATCAAAAAAAGAAAGAAAAAAAAGAGATGTTTTTTTACTCCGTCCCAAAAAACATCAAAAAATCATCTCAAAAAACTATTCATCTGGTTGATAATATTTAGTTCCTACCATCTTGTCTGGTAAATATTGTTGCTCTACATAGTGTCCTGGAAAATCGTGAGGATATAAATATCCCTCATTGTATCCTAGTTCTCTCATTTTTTCTATTGGTGCATTTCTAATGTGCATTGGTACTTCTCCTGTATCTTTATTTTGTACATCTTCTAACGCTTTATTTATAGCCATATAAGCCGCATTTGATTTTGGTGATGTTGCAACATATATAGCTGCTTCTGATAACAAGATTCTTGCTTCTGGCATTCCTACCATATGTACAGCTTGCATAGCACTGTTAGCTACTACTAAAGCATTCGGATTTGCCATTCCGACATCTTCTGATGCACATATCACAATTCTTCTTGCTAAGAACATTGGGTCTTCTCCTCCATTTAATGCTCTTGCTAAATAAAATACAGCTGCATCAGGATCTGAACCTCGCATAGATTTTATAAATGCACTTATATTATCATAGTGTTCTTCACCATTTTTATCGAATATTGCTTTTCTACTTTGTACACTATTTTTTATAATTTCATCAGTTAAATGGATATAACCATCTTCACTCATGGCTGTTGTAAGTGTTGCTACTTCTAATCCGTTTAGTGCTGTTCTTACATCTCCATTTGCTATTTGTGCTAACTTCTTCAAAGTTTTCTCTTCTATTTTTATGTTATACTCACCAAGACCATCTTCTCTCTCTAATGCATTTTTTAATACTTGATAAATATTTTCTTCTGTTAATGGATTTAGCTTAATTACCATAGACCTAGATATTAAAGCCTTATTTACTTCAAAGTATGGATTTTCTGTTGTTGCTCCTATTAATATAACAGTTCCATTTTCTACATATGGAAGCAAGGCATCTTGTTGCAATTTATTAAATCTATGTATTTCATCTATAAATAAAATACTTTTCCCCATAGGATTTAGCATAAAATTTTTTGTTTCCTCAATTACTCTTTTAATGTCTGCTACTCCTGCTGTTACCGCATTTATTTTATAAAATTTATATTTCGTCGTTTCACTTATAACTCTGGCTAAAGAGGTCTTTCCACATCCTGGAGGTCCAAATAAAATAATACTTGATAATCTGTCTGCTTTTATTGTTCTATATAAAATTTTATCTTTGCTAAGAACATGTTCTTGTCCTACATATTCTTCCAAATTTCTTGGTCTCATTCTAAATGCTAATGGTTCATTCGAATTCATTTTTTCCTCCTTTCGCTTCCTCTATCTTCCTAATAATGCTAGGCCTTTTTTAATTAATTCCTCTATTGATAATTCTTCTGTTTCTAGTTTTTCAAATACTTTCTCAATTTCTTTTTTGTTATATCCTAGTACTTGAAGAGCTGCTGTTGCTTCATCTACTTTATCATTATTTTTAATTGCTTTTTGTATTGCATTAGTTGTCTTATTATTTTGATTTACTTGATTTTTAATTGCTTCTACTTGTTGTTCTGTTTTGATTTTATCTTTCAATTCTAATATAATTCTTTTAGCTGATTTTGGTCCTATTCCTGGTATACTGGTTAATGTTTTTATATCTTCTGATATAACAGCTAATGCAAATTCAGATGGCTCACATACAGCAAGCATTGCTAATGCCGTTTTAGCACCAACTCCACTAACTCCAATTAATAATTCAAACATTTTTAATTCTTCTAGTGTATTAAATCCAAAAATACTAATGTCGTCCTCTCTTACTTTATAATAAGTATGTACTTTTATAGTATCTCCTATATTTCCTAATTTTTCTATTCCTACGTCTGACATGAATACTTTGTATCCTAAACCACCTACATCAATTACAACATATCCTGTCATTTTCATCTCTAATGTTCCTTTTATATATGCTAACATCTTTATTTCCTTCCTAATTAAATTTTAAGTATTATAAAAATAAGTTGCTTCTAAGTCTGCCTCATGTGTTAACAAAGCAATTGGATATTTGCTATAACTTGCCCCAATTGCATTATAATTTTCTTTTGGTTCTGTGTAACCCATATGCCAACGAATAGAATATTTTTCTTCTGGTGTTAATTTCATATATTCTGTAATCATCATAACTGATTTTTCTCCATGACCATATGGTATGGTATCTTCAACTGTATAATATGGTACTTTTTCCCATACACCTAATGCATTTTTTGCATTTCTAAAATCTACCTTGTAAAAGTTAGTTTTACATATATCATGCAATAGTCCTATTATAATAACAGATTCTTCTGGTATCTCAATATCCATAACACAGTTTTCTACTTTATGTTTTAATATTTCATATACTTTTATACTATGTTCTACTAGTCCTCCTTCATGATTTCCATGAAATCTTGTACTAGCTGGTGCAATGAAGAAATCTGATTTTTCTAAAAATTGAATTAATTCATCTATTCCTTCTCTTTTTACTTGTCTTAATATTTCTAAAAATTTTTCCTTCATTTTTATTTCGTCCCTTTCTTATATTCCAAATTTATCTACTTGCTCATTATATCGATTACCCTTAAAAAAGTCAATAGATTAGTAAAACAAATTTTTGCTTTTAGAAAAATATTTGTTACGGTTCAGAATTTGTTAAAATTTATATTAGTTAAAAATATCGCGTAAGCGACCAAACGAGCTAAAAGCGAGTGCGATTGGAGCAACTTACTTTCGTTGAAAGATTTATTTTTCGACATTAGTAGTTGCGACACACAAGATATTTAAAACTAACATAAATTTTAACAAATTCTAAACAGTAACAAATGTTTTTACAATTCAAAGTTTAATATAATCTTAATTTTTTGTGAATTCTATTTGAAAATAAAACTTTTTATTATATAATGAAAAAAAAAAATAGGAGAAAGCCTATGAAAATATTAAAGAAAATATTAATTATATTATTTATTTTAATCTTACTTGCTGGAACTTTTGCTTTTCTAATTGGTTATGGATACTATTCTAACACTTTACATGAAAAATCCTTAACAGAAAGAGTTGAAGAAGTAACCAGTAAAGAGCATTATCTATCTTTTGATGAGTTACCTAAAAATTATATTAATGCTGTTATCGCAGTAGAAGACCACCGATATTATAATCATGGTCCTATTGACCCTATTGGTATTGCAAGAGCACTTTATACCAACATTCGTGACGGAGAGTTTGATGAAGGTGGAAGTACTATTACACAACAAGTTGCAAAAAATGTAATCTTTAATCAGGACAAAACTTTAATTAGGAAACTTGGAGAAGTATTTGGTGCCTTTGACTTAGAAAAAAATTATAGCAAAGATGAAATACTTGCACTCTATGTTAATTCTTCTTATTTCGGAGACAGTTATTATTGTATTTATGATGCAAGTATGGGCTATTTTAATAAAGAACCTAAAGACTTAAATTTAGATGAGGCTTCTATGTTGGCGGGAATCCCAAATGCACCTTCTGTTTATGCACCAACTGTTAACCCAGATTTAGCAAAAAAAAGACAAGCTCACGTTTTAAATAAAATGGTTGAATATGGCTATATTACACAAGAAGAGGCTGATAGTATAAAATGATAATAGTATGTACTAATACATACTATTATCATTTTAAATTTGGATATCCATTGTTTCCATGAATCCAACTTTGTAAATTCGAATCAGATGATATGTAATTATTTAATTTGTCTAACATATATTGTCCTTTAAGTTCTGTTACCGTTAATTTTTCTGAATTAATTTCTTTAATTTCATATAAACATGAGTTTTCTACATTATCTAAGTAAAAACAATTTATAATACTACATCCATCTCTTTTAGACCCCTTTGTTCCTACAATACCTCCTGTATCTGTTTCTTTTCCTTCTAAATTACCAGCATTGTAACAATTTTCAATTGAAAAAATCCCTCCACTTGAATTCATTATTCCTCCTATTTTATCTCCGATTATGTTTCCAATATTGTATACATTTTTTATTTGCACATCACTAGTCACTCCATTTTGAACTCCTACTATTCCACCGTGCAACACTTCCTTCGACTGTTCCTACATTATATGAATTTGTTATTATTAACGGAGTTGGATAATAACTATAGCCTAATATTCCTCCACTATTATTTCCAATAATATGACCTACATTATAACTTTTATCTATGCTGCCAGTAAGTCCAATACCACTCAAACCTCCTGTATATGCATTTTTTCCTTCAATATTTCCTTCATTGAAACATTGAGTTATATTTATTGTTCCTGCTCTTCCTACTAATCCTCCTACATGACTTGCATTATTTGCAACAATTTCTATATTTACAGAACAATTATTGCAATTGAATGATGTAGTATGATTAGAATACGACATTATTCCTCCCGCATATCCGGTTGTTGTTGTTTCCATATATCCAGTTAATCTAAGATTTTCAATTGTAACATTTGTACACATTTTAAACAGACCTATGTCACTATCATTATTTTGATATATATTAGTTATTGCATTTCCTTGTCCATTGAATTTTGCTTTATATTCATTAATTGGCGTAAAACCTATTCCAGATTGTAATTCTTGTATTAAAGATTCTGTTTTTCCATCACAATTAATGTCTCCATAATCTGTTCTTTTACTGTCAGAATATGAAAATTTTGATTTAAAATTTAAATTTCTGCATAATATTATATCTAAATTTTGATATGCACTAGAATTCTTTGACCATTCTAACAGATCCTCTATACACCATATTTCTAATGAAGCTCCTTCTTCTATATCTGTTCCATTTTCATCTTTTATTAAATCCCCCGGAGCTTTATCTACTACAAAATCTCCATAGTTTGATATATCTCCATCTTTATTTACTATATAGTATCTATTACTCTCTTCAAAAAATACTTCAAATTCTTCACCTATATCTGTTGCGCTTACTTTTCCATTTGCATGGTCATTTAAAGCATTTTGAAATTCTTCTTCTTCCAAATTTCCTCTATTGTTTTTTCCCATTGCTTCTACTGTTGAAATATCTATTATTTCTTTTTCTTGGGATATTTCTGTTTGTTCTTTTGCATTTCCTGCTTCACTTATTATTCCGTTGTTTCCTGTTAATGCCGCTATTGTTATCCCTGTTAATATTAGCAAAACAATTATTGTAATTACCAATACAATTAATGTAATACCGTCTTCTCTTTTGTTTCTCTTCATTTCTTCCTCCTTATGTTTTTTCGTTTATTCTTATACTCTACGAAAAAATAAAAATTCTTTACCTTTACTTTTTATAACCATTACATCTATTTTTTCCTTTTTCTTTAGCAACTCTAAAATTAAGATTGATATTATGCTAATTTATACTTTTAAACTATTGATATTTTTATATTTTATTGTTATACTTGAAATATAAATTTTTTCGTGAAGTATAAGACTTTACGAAAATTTTATTTAAATTTTATGCTAAAAATTATTTCACCTCATATACTTAAATGAGGTAATATTATGAATATTTTTATTTTAAAAAAGAAGGTTCTTATTTTTATCTGTTTACTTCTATTTTTAGCTTTCTTTGTTTATCTTTCTTTTTATCACCCTTTTTCCATAGCTACTGAACTTACAACTAGTAGTCTTATTGACAATAATTTGCAAGAAAAAATTGCATCTTTAACAAAAAGTGAGGCAAAAATTGCTTATTTAACTTTTGATGATGGTCCAACCTTACAAGCTACTCCAAAAATCTTAGATACTCTTAAAAACGAGGATGTCAAAGCCACTTTTTTTGTTATTGGAAAATATGTTTCTAAACACCCTGAATTAGTAAAAAGAGCTTATGAAGAAGGACATTATATTGCTAATCATGGGTATGACCATAATAATCAAAAATTATATGCTAGCGAAGATAGTTTTATAAATGAAATTAAAAATACTGATATTGAAATCGGAAAGGCAATTAATAACCCCAACTACTGTTCCCATATCTTTCGTTTTCCAAATGGTTATATGTCACCTATTAACAAATCTCAAAAGAAAAAATGTGTTAAACTTCTTCAAGATATGGATTACACCTACATTGATTGGAATTGTTTAAATAACGATTCCGTTAAAAAATATACCTCTCTCCAACTTTTAAATAATCTAAAAAAATCTGCTAAAGACAAAGGAACCTTAGTTGTTTTAATGCATGACACTACTGATGTTAGTAATAGTTCTTTAGTTTTAAAAGATTCCATTGATTATTTAAGAGAACAAGGTTATGAATTTAAAAATTTCTATGACTTACTTATATAATTTAAAAATAGAGTATTGCCAACTTATATAATTTTGGCAATACTCTAAAATTTTATATTTTATTCTTACATAATTACTTCTATATTATAAATCTTTCTATTTCCTTCTAACTTTATATTATTTTCTACTTCATTTCCATCTAAAATCACATGATTTACTCCGTACATTTTTCCCATTAGGATTTTTAACTCTAATGTTATATATGCTTTCTTTCCATTTATATTGAATTTGATATTCTTTCCAATCTCGTGGAATGCATGGTTCTATTTTTATATATCCTTTTTCTATTTTTAGTCCTAATATATATTCAATTCCTGCTTTGTAGTACCAACTACTAGAACCTGTGTACCAGGTCCAGCCTCCTCTTCCTGCCAAATTACCTGCTCCATAAATATCTGCTGCAATCACATAAGGTTCTACTTTGTACTTTTTGCTTGCTTCTTTTGTCCTACTATGCTCAATTGGATTTATCATTCTATATAATTCTAATGCTTTATCTCCAAATCCCAATAAACTCTCGGCAATAATTACCCATACAGAAGCATGTGTATATTGCCCTCCATTTTCTCTTACTCCTGGCATATAGGCTTTAATATATCCTGGTTCCAATTTACCTTTTTCAAATGGTGGATCCAGCAATTTAATAATTCCATTTTCTCTATCAATTAAATGATTTTCTAAGCTTTCCATTGATATATACTTCTTATCATTATCTCCAGCATTTGAAATAAT
>CALYAH010000102.1 GCA_944393455.1 uncultured Clostridia bacterium | reverse complement strand
TGGTGAATATGCTTTTATTAGTAACAGATACCAAATGATTATAAATTGTGAAGCTGATAGTCAACCATCAGGATGGAATCAAAATTGGTATAATACTATAGAAGGAAAAATTGTAAATGTCAATTGGAATGTAACAAAATAATAAATGAAAACAATGCTTTAGATTTATTTTAAAAGCATTGTTTTTTATATGTTTAATATATTGATATTTTGACCAAAAAGTGGTAATATATTTCTAGTAAAAATGGGAAAATAAAGATGTGTCCCAAAATGGACAAAAATGTCCAAAAGGAAACGTCCCCAATTGGACATAACAAGGAGGAAATGATGAATAATAAATTTTATATAACAACACCAATTTACTATCCAAGTGGGAGATACCATATAGGAACAGCTTATACAGAAGTATTGGCAGATAGTGTTAAAAGGTATCATAATTTAAAAGGTGAAGATACTTATATGCTAACAGGTAGTGATGAACATGGGCAAAAAATTCAAGAGAAGGCAGAAGAGGCAGGAAAAAGCCCAAAACAATATGTCGATGAAATGGCAGTTATGGCAAAAGAATTATGGGCAAAAATGGATATACAATATGACGATTATATCCAAACAACAGAAAGTCGACATGAGAAAATTGTTCAAAAAATATTTGATAGATTCATGGAACAAGGAGATATCTATAAAGGTGAATATAAAGGATGGTACTGTGTACCATGTGAAACTTATTTTACAGAGACACAATTAGTAAATGGAAAATGTCCTGACTGTGGTAGAGAAGTAAAATTAATGAAAGAAGAAGCATACTTTTTTAATATGAAAAAATATGCAGATAGACTTTTAAAATACTACGAAGAACATCCAGATTTTATAAAACCAGCTTTTCGTAAAAATGAGATGATAAACAATTTTATAAAACCAGGATTAGAAGATTTATGTGTAACAAGAACTTCTTTTGATTGGGGAATTAAGGTGCTAAAAGATCCAAAACATGTTATATATGTTTGGGTAGACGCATTAACTAACTACTTAACAGCTTTAGGGTATTTATCAGAAGATGATACGCTATTTAAAAAATATTGGCCAGCAGATTTACAAGTAGTAGGAAAAGATATTGCAAGATTTCATTTAATTTATTGGCCTATTTTCTTAATGGCTTTAGACTTACCACTTCCAAAAACAATATTAGTTCATAACTGGATTATGATGAAAGATGGTAAAATGTCTAAATCAAAAGGAAATGTAATTTATCCAGAAACACTAATAGACAGATATGGACTAGATAGTACAAGATATTTCTTATTAAGACAAGTACCAGTAGCACAAGATGGCTTATTTACACCAGAAGAATTTGTTGAAAGATATAATTTTGATTTATGTAATGACCTAAGTAATCTTTTAAATAGAACAGTATCTATGGTTAATAAATATTTTGATGGAAATGTGCCAAAATATAATGGAAATCAAAATGAAGTAGACGAAGAATTTGAAAAATTTACAGTAGAACAAATTGAAAAATTTGAACAAAAAATGGAAGAATGCGAAATTGCTAATGCATTACAAGAAATATGGACAATAATTTCAAGAACAAATAAATACATTGATGAAACAACTCCATACGGACTAGCAATAGAAGAAGAAAACAAAGAAAAGCTAGAATCTTGTATGTATCATTTAATTGAAAACTTAAGAAAAATCGCAATTTTGATAAAACCATTCATGAATGACACAGCTGAAAATATTTTTAGACAAATAGGAATTAAAGACGAAGAATTAAAAGTATGGAAGTTATTAAAAGAAAATGATAAAATAAAGAATGCAAAAGTAATTGAAAAGGGTGAACCAATTTTCATGAGGTTAGATCCAGAAGAAGAAATAGAATATATAAAGAATGTGATGAAAGGCTAACAAAAAATCCAAAAAATGTAGTATAAGAGGATGTTAATATGGTAAATGATGGATATCAGATTGATATATATAGAATAGATACAAAAGAAAAAATAGATAAAAGAAAAATATTTATAATAATATTAATTATTTTAGCGATTGTATGTGCTATTTTAACAGGTAACTATATTATTAGAACTGTTAAAGAATATAAAGTATATAAACAATATGAGGCACAATTAAATGAATTTAAACGTCAGGAAGAAGAACAACAAGCAAAAATAGCAGAAGAATTGGAAAGACAGAAGCAAGAAAAAATTCCTAAATTAACAGAAACACGGAAAACAAAATATAAATACAATTTATCAATCAGATACCAAAAGAGCATTTTTAACATTTGACGATGGACCATCATCAATTACACCAAGGATATTAGATACATTAAAACAAGAAAATGTACAAGCAACATTTTTTGTACTAGGTTCTCGAGTAAAAATCATGCCAGACACTGTAAAAAGAATTTATCAAGAAGGTCATTATATAGCAAGCCATGGTTATTCCCATATATATGAACAAATTTATGCATCACCAGAGGCGGTTTTGAATGAATATAATCAATGCAATGATGCTATAAAAAATGCAATTGGAGTTCCGGAATATAATTCACATTTATTTAGATTTCCAGGAGGACTTACAGGAGGAAAATATGCAGAGATAAAAAGCCAAGCCAAGGACTTACTAGAGCAAAATGAAGTGTTACATGTTGACTGGAATGCCTTAACAGGAGATGCCGAAACAAATGACCTTTCTATTGAATTCGAGTTATCAAGATTACAACAAACAACAGAAAATAAAAATAGTGTTATCATATTAATGCATGATTCACCAAACAAAGCAGTAACTGCAGATGCATTACCTCAAATAATTTCGTATTTAAGAGAACAAGGATATGAATTCAAAAATTTTTATGAAATTATAAAATGAGCTAAAAATAAGAAAGAAAGGAGAAACAGTTTTGCCTAGAAAAAAAGAAGATACAAAACAAGGAATTAAAGAAAAATTAGAATATTTAGGATTAGACCTAAATAATATTCCAAAAGAAATTACTAATTATCATCCATTGGAGTTCAGAATTCCTAAATTTTATGATGAAAAACAATACAGGCAATATAGATATATACCAATTAAAAATATACAGATATTGTTATCTCCAACAAATAGATTAGATGAAATAGAAGAAAAATATAAAAAAGAAAAACCATTAGCAGAATATTAAGATAGTGAAAGTGAAGAAAATATTTTAAATTACACTACATTTTTAAATATGTTAAATCAATTTAAAATAAGTGAAGTAGAAAAAATTGGGCAAGAACAGATAAAATTAAATAAGAAAATACCATTTAAAGTAAAATATCAATATAACTATTTGTGGCAAATCTACTATTCTGAAAACACAGATCAATATTTTATGCTAGTTCCAACAGAAGATTCTGACTATTCTACTTTTTTCTTTTTATTAAAGAAACAAATTGAAAGGAAAAGAACGGGAAAAATATTTGTACCAATTAGAAATGTAGGGTATAGTGAAGAATATTTAAGAAGATTAGAATTTGAAGATATAGAAAATTACTTATGGTTATTCACAAAAGATTGGCCTCTAATTTATGAAGTATATGATAAAAGTGATAATTTAAGTATACATATTATTGGAGAAACGGAAGTTTACCAAAAAGTAAGAAGTCCATATAAAATAAAATTAGAATCACTAACAGAAGCAAAACAATTTTATAAATTGCTAAAAGCAATGTTTGTATTACAAACAGAGTTACCAGACTATTTTAAATTCAAGACTAATATTAATAAAGGTGGAGAAATTGAATTTAGCTTGGAAGATAGGAAAATAGAATATGCTAATATAGTAGATTGGGTTAACGAGGAGTATAGCATAGGAGAAAAAAAGCAAAAAGTTGCACAAGAACTAATTGCAGAAAATAACGAAAAACTAAAAAATTTAAAAATAGAAATAGCAAAACAAGAGATAGAATATTTAGCAAAAGAAAAGCAAATTTCAACTTTTTTAGAGTGTAAAAAAACGTTTTTTGGTAAATTTAAATATTATTTTAAATATAGTAAGAAAAACAATAAGAACAAAATAAAAAATAATAACAAACAAAAATTGGAAGAGCCAAATGAAGAAAAAACATCTGATAAGCCAATTGTAAATATTAAAAGAAAGAAAAAACAAAACTATACAATAGAAGAATTAGTTGAATTATACAAGATAATTGCTCTGCAAGAAAACGAACTTAAAAATCTTCTAATGGACATAAATAGTTTAAAATTAAAAAATAAAAACATGCAAAAGAAAATAGAAAATGCAACAGCTTTTATAGAAGAAATTGATAGTCACAAGAAGAGTATATTTGAATATTGGAAATATAGTAATAAAGACGAAATGGCAACATTACCAGAAGGAGAAGCGGAAGAAATAAACATAATAAAGAAAATAACAAAAACTTTTGATTATGAAGAAGATTTAGAAGATTTTGGTAAAAAGATGGACAAAATACAAAGAAAAAATTTAAATAAAGAAGAAACAGATAGTATTTATATTGCAACAACTAAAAATTTAGAAATTTTAAATAAAATAAGAACAAATGAATGTGTGCCAAAAGACATAGAAAATCTTCTTAAAGAATTAAAAAAAGAGGCAATTGAAGAAAAAACTTTGATGGAAGAAGAATTTGACGTTTTTGGAGGAATTATACAAGATAGTAGAATTTCAAAAATTAAAAATAAGACACATAGAGAATTAGCAAAAGATAAATTTAAGATATTAGATATAAGTAAAAATACTAAACAAATCGGTTTTAAACTATCTTTAGAGAATATAATTGCAAGTATCAAGGAAGCCTTAAATAAAGTTGTAGTACCAGAAAGTTTACCAGTATATAAAGCAATTGTAGAAGATAAACTAGATGATAGGAAAATTAATGTATTTAACATTAATCCTGAAAAAGAAATAGAAGAAGCAATAAAAGGTGAAAAAAATAGGATTAACTTTTATAAAATTAACTTAAAAGAAGGAGCTAATGCAATTAGTTATACTAACTGTATATTCTATGATAATCAGAATAAAACATTACCAGTGGGTCAAGACTTGTCGACTAAAATTTTAGTAGATATAACAAAGTTGGATTTAAAATTAAAAGAAAAGTCAACATTTAAAATAGTTAATTTTGAAGACGAAACAGATGAGTTTTCAAAAATTAGTATTAAAACCGTTAATGTTTTTGAATTTGATTCAGAGATAAAACAAGCAGAAAAAAATATATAAACTTAAATGAAAAAAATCTAGACAATTAGAAAAAAATGTGCTAATATATATTAGTGCATATGCCGATGTGGCGGAACTGGTAGACGCACACGACTCAAAATCGTGCGGGAAACCATGTGGGTTCGAGTCCCACCATCGGTACCACACATAAATTTGTTCAATATAGTTTAAATAGTGAGTAAAAAATCAATCAGAGATGATTGATTTTTTTTGGAAATATATTAAAAAATATACACGTTGCAAAATAGTTTATATTATGTTACAGTATAGATGATTTTTAAAATAAAGGAGGAATAAAAGTGCAAGAGAAAAAAGAACTAAAGATTAAATTTAAAACGGCCATTATATCAATAATATTGTTATTAATAGTAGTGGTAAGTATGTTTATTGTAATAATTAATTGGGACAAACAAAATGAAATTGAAGAAAATAATACAATAATAGGTAGTGAATCTCCAGTTCCAACAGTTGAGTCTAATTTTGTAACAGAATTTCTAAAACTGAAAAATAACAAAGAAAATATGGTATATAGTCCGTTATCAATAAAATATGCATTAAAAATGTTAAGTGACGGTGCAAACGGAAATACAAAAACTCAAATAGAAAACGTAATAGGAGACTTAAACCTAACAAAATACAATAATATTGACAACATATTATCTTTTGCAAATGGTGCGTATATCAGAGATGCTTATGCTGAAGATATAAAAAAAGATTATATAAAAGAGTTAAATGAGAAATATGATGCAGAAATAAACTATGATTCTTTTAGTAATGCTAATAATATAAATAAATGGATTGAAAATAAAACTTTAGGAATAATAAAAAACATGATAAGCGATGATTTAGTACAAAATCCAAATACAGTAATGATTCTTATAAATGCTTTAGCCATTGATATGGAATGGGAAGAACAATTTGACGGTAGTAAAACTAAGGGAGAAGAATTTAATCTAGAAAACGGAAACAAAATGACAGCAGCAATGATGAGTAAAGAAACAACAAGTGATAGTGTATCATATTACAAAGATGAAGATATTACAACATTAACAATGGATTTAAAGAAATATGATGACACACAATTAGAATTTGTGGCAATAATGCCAAACGAAAATTTATCAGACTATGTAGAGACTTTTTCAATAGATGAGTATAATAACATACTTAATAAAACCACTTTTGCATCTGATACAGAAAATGGTGTAGAAATTACGATACCAAGATTTTCATTTGATTACAATTTAAGTTTAAAGCAGGATTTAATCAAATTAGGAATAACAGATGCTTTTGATGAAACAAATGCTGATTTTTCTACTATGGCAAGTAAAGAACTTTATGTAAGCGACGCATTACATAAAGCGAAAATTGATTTTACAGAAAAAGGTGTTAAAGCTGCAGCTGCTACTGCAATTGCTATGGAAACTAAAGCAATAATTAAAAATCCTACTGAGCCAGAAAAAATAAAAATAGACAAACCTTTCTTGTATCTAATTAGAGATAAAGATACAGATGAAATATGGTTTGTAGGAACGGTCTATGAACCAACTTCTTGGGAAGAATATCAAGCAAATTATTAAATCGAGAAATCTTGACAATTAAGAAGTAATGATATAAAATGAACACGAAACTAAGCAATACTTTATGTATTGCGAAAATAAATACTAAAAAACAAAAATGAAATAAATATAAAGGAGGAATTTTTTATGGAATTAAAAGGAAGTAAAACAGAGAAAAATTTAATGGAGGCATTTGCAGGAGAATCACAAGCAAGAAATAAATATACATATTTTGCAAGCAAGGCAAAAAAAGAAGGATATGAGCAAATAGCAGCAATATTCCAAGAAACAGCAGATAACGAAAAAGAACATGCAAAAATGTGGTTTAAATTATTACAAGGTGGAGAAATTTTATCAACAGCTGAAAACTTAAAAGCAGCAGCAGAAGGAGAAAACTACGAATGGACAGACATGTATGACAGAATGGCAAAAGAAGCAAAAGAAGAAGGATTCGACCATATAGCTTATCTTTTTGCAGAAGTAGCAAAAATAGAAAAAGAACATGAAGAAAGATATAAAAAATTATTAGAAAATGTAGAAGGTGGATTAGTATTCAGCAAAGATGGAGATAGAATTTGGAAATGTAGAAATTGTGGACATATAGTAATTGGAAAAGCAGCACCAGAAGTTTGCCCAGTTTGTAGCCATCCAAAAGCATACTTTGAAATTAAAGCAGAAAACTATTAATAAAAAATGACAATAAAAAAGGAATTATGAGTAGATAAAAATATCTTCTATAATTCCTTTTTTTAGTTAAATTTTTTAGAAAGGGATATGTAATTATGACAAAATTTATAAATTTAGCTAATATAAGAATAAATAATCAAAATATTGAATTTGAGTTTTTATATAAAAGTAATGCTATTAGTGATAATGCTACAATATATTTAGAAGATGAATCTAAAAAAACATATATATGCGAAATGACACAATGTAAAAATAAAATAAATTATAGTTATTGTAATAAGGAATTTTTTGTTGCTAAAGTGTTAATTAATATACCAATATTAGATTACAAAAAGCTAAAAGTTATTTTAAAAGAGAATGAAAAGTTAACAGAATTAAAAATAAGAAATAATAAAGATGAGATAATTACACAAAAAGAAAATCCATATATAATATTTGTAGATAAATATAAGATACAAATATTAGAAGATGAAATACAATTTAATAAAAAGAACTTTGGAGACAAATTTAAATATGAACTAAAAAAACAAATATATGGACTGAAGAAATATAAGAAAATTTTTATTTTTAGATTATTAAAGATGAAAAATAGAAAATATTATTTATTTAATGATAGATTATTATATGGCGATGACAACGCTGAACAATTATTTAAGTATGTTAATGAGAACTATCCTGAAATAGCTAAAAAATGTTATTTTGTATTGGATAAAAAATCAACAAGTATAGATAGAGTTAAAAAGATAGGAAAAGTTTTGAAATATAAAAGTTTTAATCATAAGCTAAAATTTTTGAATAGCAGAATTCTTATATCGTCACACTCTAGTTATTTAGATAATTCTTTTAATCCATTTAACATAGAAGAAATGGATATATATAAAGACCTTATAAATAAAAAATTTGTTTTTTTACAACATGGAGTTATAATGAACGACGTAAGAGAATATCTTAATCGTGAACTAATAACGGCTGATTTATTTATCACTTCAACAAACAAAGAATATGAATATATAAATACAGAGGATTTTATGTATAAACCTAATATGGTAGTAAAAACAGGATTACCAAGATTTGATAAACTGAAAAATGAGAACACTAAACGAGTTATATTAATCTCACCAACTTGGAGAGCACAAAAAGAAGGAGTTAAATTTGAAGATTCAGAATACTTTTCTAAATATAAAAGCTTATTAAGTAATGATACTTTAGGAAAAATGTTAGAGGAGAAAAAGTATAAAATAAAATTTTTGTTACACCCTGTTTTTGCAAAATATAAAAATTTGTTTAATGAATTATCTAGCAAATCAATAGAAATTCTAGAAACAAGTAAAATAAAATATTTTGAACTATTTAATGAATGTGTAATGTTTATTACTGATTATTCAAGCATACATTATGATGTGGCATTTTTACAAAAACCAATTATATATTATCAATTTGATAAAGAATATTTTTTTAAAAACCATTACAAATCAGGTTATTTTGATTATGAAAAAGATGGATTTGGTAAAGTAGTAGAAACAGAAAAAGAAATAATTAATGAAATAGAATATTACTTAAATAATAATTGTAAGATAAGAGAAGAGTATAAAAGTAAAATTGAAAATACTTTTAGTAATTTGGACCATAACAATTCTAAGAGAGTATGGGATAAAATAGTTGAATTAGATGAAGATAAAGATATAAATTATAGGTTTAACAATATACACTAATGTCCAATTGGGGACGTTTCCTTTTGGACAAAAATGTCCAATTGGGGACAGATCCAAATGGACATCCGACAAATTTCTATAAAAATCTTGAAAAAATTGTATATTTGGACTTGTCCGTAAGTGTACATTTAACAAATTTTGATAAATATAGCACAATTTTTGAGTTTTGTATGGAAAGACAAGGAAAAATGTGATATAATTGGTCCGTATAAAGGAGAAAAATATGCCAAAGTTTTTTGTAACACAAGAACAAATAAATGGAGAAACAATAAAAATAGTAGGTCAAGATGTTAATCATATAAAAAATGTGTTAAGAGAAAAAGTAGGAGATGAATTGACAATTTGTAATTCATCAAAAGAACAAAATTATTTATGTGAAATTATAGGGATTTCAGAAGAATCAATAAAATGCAAGATAATAAAAACGCTAGAAAACAATGTAGAGTCTAAAATTAAAGTAACAATTATGCAAGGGTTACCAAAGGCGGATAAAATGGAGCTAGTAATTCAAAAATCTGTAGAATTAGGAGTTTATGATATCATACCAATTGAGATGAAAAGGTGTGTTGTAAAGCTCACAGATAAGGACAAGCCTAAAAAAATACAAAGATGGCAGAAAATAGCTGAGGTGGCTGCAAAACAATGTGGTAGAGATAGAATACCAAAAATAGAAACTATTATAAATGTAAAAAACATTTGTAATCTATTAGAAAAGTATGATATAGTATTAGTAGCATATGAAAAAGAAACAGAAAATACTATAAAACACGAATTAAAGAATATAAAAGAAAAATCTGAAAAGCAAGAAATAAAAATAGCTATTATAATCGGTCCAGAAGGAGGAATTGCACCAGAAGAAGTAGAACAATTAAAAAAAGACGGTGCAAAATCTATTACATTAGGAAAAAGAATATTGCGAACAGAAACAGTAGCTTTAAATGTTTTAAGTATTATTATGTACGAACTAGAAAATTAGGAGGAAACAATGAAGACAATATTCAAAAACTTATTACAAGCTGTAGGTGTAATATGCTATTTTATTGTTTTAGACTTTGCTTATGCCAGAATGGATATAGAAAGATTATCAAGAGATATAGAGTTTTTTGCAGGAGTATTCTTAGGTTTGGGAATTTTGCTGTTAGAAATAGCTTATAACAAAGATAATGGGAAAACAGCTGTTACGGGAATTGAATTATTATGTCTATCATTCCATTCATTATCAATAATGCATTTTATGGCTGTGTTTGAATGTGATTTTAGATTTTATTTAATTGTTTCATCTATTATTGTTACCATTTATTATGTATTAAAAGCGATTATTAGTTATACTAAGGAGAAAAAAGCATATTTAAAGACGTTAAGTGATATATCTGAAATTGTGAAAGAAGATGAACCAATCAAAAAAGAAGCTAAAAAAAGAAGAAAAGAAGATACAGAAAAAGAAAATGTAAAAAAAGAAGAAAATGATGAACCTAAGAAAGAATTAACTAAAAATAAACAAGTCAAATCTAATAAAAATAAAGCAAAGAGTACAGGAAAAGGAAAACAAGTTAAAAAGGCAACAACAAAGAAAAAGTCTAAAAATGAAAAAACAACTAAAAAGGAAATAGAAAATAAAAATACTAAAAAAGAACCAGCAACGAAAAAAAGAACAGAAAATAAAAAAGTAAAATCGAAAAAAGAGGGAAAAGAAAATGATTAAAAGTATGACAGGATATGGTAAAGCTAACTTATCAAAAAATTTAAGAGAATATCAAATAGAAATAAAAAGCGTAAATCATAGATATTTAGATATATCTGTAAAAATGCCAAGAAAATTGAGTTATTTAGAAGAAGTTATAAAAAAAGAGATATCAACTAAAGTAAAAAGAGGAAAGATAGATGTTTTTATTACTTTTGAAAATAATTCAGCAGAAGGAAAAGAAATTAATATTAATGCAGAACTAGCTAAAATGTATATTGATCAATTAAAAGAGTTAGCAGAAAAAGAAAATATTTTGGCCGATATCCAAGTAACCGAAATATCAAAATTTCCAGATGTACTAAACATACAAAATAATCAAGAAGATGAAACTATAAAAGATGAACTTTTAGAAGTTACTAAAAATGCAGTAGAAAACTTAGTACAAATGAGACAAGTAGAAGGAAAACAAATAGCAACTGATTTATTAGAAAGACTAGAAAATATTCAAACTAAAGTAAATGAGATATCTAAACTTTCTACTGGACTGATTGAGGAATATATAGTAAAATTAGAAGAAAGAATTAAGCAAATATTAAAAGACCAAGAAATAGACCAATCACGATTAGCACAAGAGGTTGTTATATATGCAGATAAATGCTCTATTCAAGAAGAGGTTACAAGATTGAATAGTCATATATCACAATTTAAAACAATGTTGGATTCTGATGAAGCAATAGGAAAGAAACTAGATTTTATCATTCAAGAAATGAACCGTGAAACAAATACAATTGGTTCAAAAGCAAATAATTTAGACATCACAAATAGCGTAATTGATATGAAAACAGAAATAGAAAACATAAGAGAACAAGTTCAAAATATAGAATAGAAAGGATTTGATTTTATGCAATTAGTAAATATAGGATTTGGTAATATTGTTTCAGCAGAAAGGATAGTAGCTATAGTAAGTCCAGAATCAGCGCCAATAAAAAGAATGGTACAAGAAGCAAAAGATAATAAGACAGCAGTAGATGCAACTTATGGAAGAACAACAAGAGCCGTATTAATTATGGATTCAGGCCATATTATATTATCAGCTGTGCAACCAGAAACAGTTGGAGGAAGAATAGATAAAACTATATCACAGGAAGAATTAAATAAATTAGCAGCGGAAGCTACTAAATAAAGTTTAGCAATTAAAGGAGGGATTTTAAAATGATGGTA
>CALYAH010000101.1 GCA_944393455.1 uncultured Clostridia bacterium | reverse complement strand
ATCTATCCATACTCTTTTCATTTTTGCCTTTGGATTAGGTTTTGCCATCATAAAAACTAGTCTTTGGATGTATTCTCCTTCTCTCCCAGAGTCTCCTGCATTGTAAATTTCTTCAATATCCTCTCTTTGCATTAATTCTTTTACAATATTAAACTGATTAGCTACTTGTGGAATAATTTCATATTTCCATTCTGTTGGAATAAATGGTAGAGTATCTAATCTCCAAAATTTTAATTTTTCATCATATTTTTCTGGATAACTCATTGTAACTAAATGTCCTCCACACCATGTAATAATCCATTTGTCAGACTCTAAATATCCATTTTTTCGACTTGTTGTTATTTTTAACGCTTTTGCAAACTCCATCGCTACTGATGGTTTCTCTGTTATTAGTAGATTTTTACTCAATTCTATCATCCTTTATTTTCTTTTTTACATATTCATTTGCATATAATTGAATTTCTTTCATATTTTGTTTTTCTATTTTAAAATCAAATCTTTTTATTAATTTGTTTATATAATCTTTTTTTATTAAAAATTCATAACTTTCTTTGAAATTTATGTCATAAATAAAAGATATCATTCCTATTACGTGATCTAATTGAGTGACTTTTAAATCATTTTCAATTAATTTTTCTTGAAAAAAATCTTGCAATACTACTTTTGAAATTTCACTTTTCTCTATTCGTTCTTTGTCATTTTTCCAAAATATTTCACACGCTTCATATAAAATATCTAATTTATCACAATCTTTTATAAGAGCACAAAATTTCTTTTCCTGTTCTGTTAGATTGTTTTCAAAAGAATATTTGTTATGATTATAAATCGATTTTTCAATAATTTCATCATATTTTTGACTTTGTATAAAACTTCTGATTTTATTATTTTCTAATAATATGTGGACTCCTAAAGTTCCATGATCTATACTATTTTTATCATTAAAAGTTTTATATTTTGTATATTGTTCAAACCTTCCTATATCATGCAATAACCCTATCAAAGTTGCTAATTCTATTTCTTCTTTATTCCAGTTCAAATTTTGGGCAATTTGTTTACTAATTTCCATTACTCGTAAACTATGTTCTATTTTCCTTTTTATTCTTTTTTCTTTAATATCAAATTGGTTAACATACTTTAAAAATTCTTTTTGAGCTTGTTCTAAATCAATCATCTTTTTGCTCCTATTTACTTACTTTTTCTTCCACAAATTTTTTAGTTATTTCATATACATTTTGATATCTCTTAGCTGTTTCTTCATCTTCAAATACAACCAGTTTATATAATTTATCTAAGTAATGATTTTTATAAATATATTCTAATCCATAGTCAAAATAAAAATCAAAAATATAAGCAAAATGAGAAACAATTATATCTGCTGCACTTTGTCTTTTACTATAGTCTATTTTTCTATTTTCCATAAATTCTCTGTAAATTTCACTTGTCATCTTTTCTTTTGGGAAATTGTCTGTTTCATAAGTTTCTTTTATATTACTAAAGGTTAAAAGATACAAGATATCTGTTTTATCTGCATCTCGAATAATTTTACTATGTAACTCTTCTCTTTGGTTTAACCCTTCTTCTATTTTATTTCGGTTATGATTTATAATTGCTTTTTTTATTATCTCGTCATACTTAGAATCAGCAATAAATTGTCTAATAGTTCCATCTTCAAATAAAATTTGAGCACCATATTCTCCATGATTGATACTATTACTGTCAACAAATGTATGATATTTTTTAATTTGTTCAAATCTTCCTATATCATGTAATAATCCAATTAATTCAGCTAACTGTATATCTTCTTCAGACAACTTTAGACTTTCCGCAATTTTTCTTGCCATTTGTGAAGTTCTTTCAATATGTGCTATTTTTAATTTGATTTTTTCGTCTTCTATATTATAGGCCTTAACATACTCTTTAAAAGCTTTTTTTGCTTTTATCATATCAATCATTTTTTACACCTCGCTTGTGATTGTATCATTTTTCATTTTTTTATGCAAGGAATTTTATTTTATCAATATTTTAGCAAATTTTTTTTAGTATTAATAAAACATACTTTATTTTTAATAATAATTATAATATTTTTTTGGATTAAAAGATTTTATAAAATTATTGATATTAAATTTATTTTAAATAACATTAAAGATTTTCATAAAATATAAATATAAAAAATATTTAGCCTATTAGAATTTTTTTAAGTTCTAATAGGCTTTTATAAACCTTGAACTTTTGATTTTAAATAATAAATTTCATGATCCTGATTCTCTAATTTTTTTTCACAAGAAGTGATTCTTTTTTCGTGTAAATCTAATTTTTCTGAAAGTGTTGTAAATGCATCAAATAGTATATCTAATTTTTCTCCATGCTCTACTTCTATTTTTGCAACTGTTCTACTAATTTTACGTATTTCTTTTTGCATCTCTGGTATTGCTTTTAACTGTTCTTGCATCTCTGGTATTACTTTTAACTGTTCTTGCATCTCCGGTATTGCTTTTAGTTGTTCCTTCACCCCTGGTATTATCCCTAACTGTTTGTTTATCTCTTGTTGCTCTTCATATATCTTTAGTAATATACTATGGTCGTCAAGTTTTTCCATGTGTTTCCTCCTTTCTATCAATTTTTCTAATTCTAATACGAATCGTATTAGAATTATATATTACAAGAACTCATATGTCAAGAAAAACTTATTGACAAAATTCGACATTACTTTGTACAGTATTATATTTTTATAAATCTATATATATGAAAAACTATAGTCTTTTTTATTTTTCCTGTCATTAAACTGTAACTAAGATTTAATATTCTTGAAATATATTTTCTTTCATTTTATAGTATAATATTATTGATATATTATTTTTCAAGGGAGCTTTGTAAATGAGTATAAAATCAGATTTAAAAAAGGATGGAATCGAAGTAATAGAACCACTAGATACTTTAAAAATAAACTCAATAGCTAGTAGCATTTCTATTAAGATATGCGAGACATTTCCTGAATATGGTCTAAATCAAAATGAATTATTTATAAAATTATCTAGATTAAATATGTATAAAGCAAAAATTCCTGAAGGAATGGCAGAAGCTAATTACTTTTATAAAAATACTTCTATTTATTTTAATGAACATATTCCAGATGAAGATTTAGAAGAATTTGCTGTTCATGAATGTATTCATTATATTCAAGAAGTAAAAGATAAAAGAAATTTCATTGTAAGAATGGGCCTTTGCGACTATACTGAATTTAAAATATATGGTCTTGGATTAAATGAGGCTGCTGTTCAACTTATGTCTTCTAAAATTAATGGCATTCCTAAAGAATATGTAAAATACTTTGGAATTAGTTTCGAAACAACTAGTCCCTCTTATTATCCGTTAGAATGTTGTTTAGTAAATCAAATGGCTTATATTACTGGTGAAGATATATTATTTGAAAGTGCTTTAAAAAGTGATGATAATTTTAAATTTAAATTTGCTGATTTAACTTCACCTAAAGTTTTTCTAGCTGTACAAAATGCAATCGATGATATTCTTTTTGCTGAAGAAGATATTATTAAATTGAATAATAAAATTGCACAAATAGATGATAGAAATAAAAAAGTTGATGGCATGCTAGAAAAGATTGAGGAACTAAAGAATGAAATTTCTTTAACTTTTATGCGTACGCAAAATCTTATTATTTCAAGCTATTTTGATAAAGCATTTGAAAATATACATAATTTAGAAGAAGTTGAAAATTATAGGAAGAAACTATATTCTTTTAAAGATTATTTAGGGCATACAGAAGGCTATACTTTCTTTAACGATTATTATGTAAGTAAAATGGAACAATTAGAAAAAAAATATAATGCTTTAGAAAATGGTGAAGTAGAAACTGCTATTAAGCTAATTACAAAAAAAGAAAACAAATTGATTGCTTTCTTTAAATTTATTAAAAGATTAGTTTTAGGTAATAAAGCTGAAAAAAATGATATCAAATATTAAAAGAAGCTATTTATTTTATAGCTTCTTTTATATTTCTTGTAATATACTTTTAGCTGCTTCTCTTCCAGAATATGCTGCCCATGCAACTGTTCCCTTTACTCCTGCCAAGTCACCACCTGCATAAATCTTAGGATTTGAAGTTTGGTATTTTTCATTTATTTCAATATTGCCCCATTTGTTTAATTGTAAATTTAGATTTTTTACAAATGGTGATGGATTAGCCCCTAATGCCATTATAATATAGTTGGCATCTACTATATAATTACTATTTTCTATATTAACTGGTACTAATCTTGTTTCTCCTTCTTTTTGAACTAATTCTGTTTTTATTAATTCTACTTTTTCGACTTTTTGATTTCCTATTATTTTTACAATGTTATTTTGAAATAAAAATTCTATTCCTTCTTCTATTGCATCTTTAACTTCTTTATCTTCTGCTGGCATTTGTTCTCTTGCTCTTCTGTAAATTACTTTTACTTCTTTAGCTCCAAGTCTTTTAATTGTTCTAGCACAATCCATAGCTACATTTCCGCCACCAACTACCGCCACTGTTTTTCCATTGTAATTTGGATGCATATTATATTCTAATAATTCATTACCTCCGTAAACTCCTTCTAAATTTTCTCCTTCTACACCCATTTTTGCAGAAACATTTGCTCCAAATCCTAAAAATATTGCATCATATTCCTTTTCAATATCTTCTAATGACAAGTTCTTACCTAATTCTTGATGATATTTTACTTCAATTCCTAAATTTAAAATATTTTCTATTGTTTGTTTTACAATTTGTTTTGGTAGTCTGAATTCTGGAATTCCATACATCAAAAGTCCACCTAAATAATCGTATTTTTCATATATAGTAACTCTAACTCCTTTTTTAGCTAAAAATGCTGCTGCTGTCAAACCTGATGGTCCTCCCCCAATAATAGCAACTTTTTTATTAGAATTTTGTAGGCTATTTTTTTCTATTTCTTCTTCCCAGCACTTTAACAAACTATCTCCTTTTTCCATTGCTTTATCAAATACAAATGCTTCTAGTTCACCTATAGAAACTGGTTCTCCTTTTATACCTCTTACACAAGAACCTTGACATTGTTTTTGATGTGGACAAATCCTACCACAAACACCTGGCAATACAGTTGTTTCACATAGTATTTTATAGGCCTCATGATAATTTTCTTCTTTTATTTGCTTAATAAATTCTGGTATATTATTATGTAATGGACATCCTTTAACAGAACATGGTTTTACCTTACAACTTAAACAATAATTTGCTTTTTCTTTTATTTCATTCATTTCTATCTTTTCTCCTCTAGCTTATATCTTAATCTTTTCTATAACCTTTATTTATTTTATAATACCTATTATTTCTAGTCAATGTAACTGACTACTTATTTAATTCTTCTATAACTAATTTAAAATCTTTAATAAAATCAATCTTTTTTGTCTCATCTCTAAGAAGCGCTGCTGGATGCCATGTCGGCATATATTTAATTCCTCTTTTTTCTACCCATTTTCCTCTAGATGCTGTAATTCCGTATTCTTGTCCCAATATGTGTTTTAATGCAACACTTCCGAAGTAACACAATAACTTCTGGTTTTACTAAGATAACTTGATTTCTCAAATAATTCATACAAGCTACACATTCATCTTCTTCTGGATTTCGATTAGATGGAGGTCTACATTTTACGATATTAGCTATATATATTTCTTCTCTTTTAATTCCCAACATTTGAAATGCCATATTCATTAATTTACCTGCTCTTCCAACAAATGGTTCTCCGAAGTCTATCTTCGTCTGCTCCTGGTCCTTCACCAATTAGCATAAGCCTGGCATTTTTGTTGCCTACTCCAAAAACTATATTTTGCCTTGTTTTATATAATTTACATTTGTTACAACCTTTAATAGAGTCCTCTAATTCTTCCCAAGTTTCATACATCTCTATTGTGCCTCCTTTTATATTACTATATAATTTTATTTTGGTTTCGTCAATATTTTAGTTTTGGTATTTTTTATGTCAAGTAAAAAGTGTGTTTATAAAACACACTTTTCTATCAACTCTATTTTTCTCTCTTTCATTGTATTAATCTTTGCCCTACTTCCAATTGGTATTACTGTTTTTGTTTCTGTATGACCAAAATTATTGGATTGAATAATTGGAATTTCATATTCTTCTCCTATTACATCTTTTACTATTTTCTCTAATGAAATTCCACTTTCATGCTCATAATGACCTATCCATAAGCCCTTTATTTTCTCAAATACTCCATTTTGTTTCATAAAATATAAATAATTACTAGCTAATGCTGGACTAGTCTCAAAACCTAATTCCTCTAAAAATAAAATTTTATCTTTAAAATCTATTTTGTATTTTCCTGCAACCATTCCCCTTGTTAAACTTAAATTGCCCCCAATTAATTCTCCTTCTGCTGTTCCTTCTTGGATAGTTTTATAAGTTTCTTCTTCTCTTCCCAACTCTAAGCTACCTTCTACAAATCGTTTCATTGCTTCTTCATAACTATAACTGGTTTCATCTGTTGCAATAGTTTTAAAATTTGTCGCACTAAAGGTTATTAGTCCAATTTTTGCTGTTATCATATTAGTTAAAGATGTGATATCACTATAACCACATATAATTTTAGGATTTTTTTTAATCAATTCATAATCTAGATATTCAAAAGTGGAATTTGCATTTTCTCCTCCTTTTGCGCACCAAATCATTTTTACTTCTGTATCTAAAAACATTGAGTTAATATCTTCTGCTTTTTCTTTTGCTGTACTACTATAATCATTCGTATTAGAAAAGAGATTTTTTGCAAATTTAACTTTAAAACCATCCTTTTCTACAATTTCTTTTGCCTTCATAATTTCTTCTATATTATCTCCTACAATTGGATTTGATGGTGCTACTACTCCAATTGTATCTCCTTTTTTTAATTTATTTGGAATAATCATTTTCTCTCTCCTTTCTAAAAAGATGTTTTTTTGATGTTTTTTGGGACGGAGTAAAAAAACATCTTTTTTAATTCCCTATACTGATTCATTTTTAATTTCTAAAGATGTTTTTTTACTCCGTCCCAAAAAACATCAAAAAAACATCTCGCAATTATCTTAACTCAATTAACGCCGTATTTAATCCATAACCTTCTTTTTCTACACGATAAGAATGTATTAAATTAGAATTACACACACTACAAATCCCACTATCTATAATATTCTCTTTTTCTAATCCTTCTCTTTCTAACAAAATTTGATTTATTAAAACTGTATCTATATTCCATTTTTTATTTGGTATCTTTTCTTCTATAATTTCACTTATTCTTTCTATGTCTTGAAATTCTTTTTCAAATTTTTCTTTTACATCACTATCTACTTCAAAGTGACATTTTCGAATTGATGGACATATACAACAAATGATGTCTTTAGGATTACAATTAAATTCTTCTTTCATCTTCCTTACTGTTTTTATTCCTATTCTTTGTAACGTTCCTCTCCATCCAGAATGGCTATTTGCAATTACTTTTTTTACAGGATCGAAAAACAATAATAAAATACAATCAGCATTTGTTGTAGATAATACTTTTTCCGGTTGATTTGTTATTAATCCATCTGTTTTGTTATATTTCATTAAATTAAAGTCTGGTTCATCCTTTTTTATTTTTTTTGTAACTATTTTTACACAGTCAGTATGTTCTTGATTAGTTTTTACTAGATTTTTATAATCACACCCAATTACATCACACAATTCTTTATAATCCTTAATAGCCTCTTTATATTCCTCTTTTGTTAATTCTTCTTTGTTTACTCTAGCTGTTCGAAAATTTTTGTCTGTTCCTATAGAATATGCATGTGTTATGATGTCTTGATATTCTAGTAATTTCTTAAATTGTATATATTCTACTTTTCCCACTTTTTTATGAATTATATTTTGATTTGTTAAATCCATTTTCACTCTCCTAATCCACTTTCAAACTTTTTAATTTATCATATTTTACCTCTTCTTTTGAATATTGTTCTGGCTTTAACCCTACTCTATTTTTCATATATTTGTTAACTAATATTAATAAAATAGCAAAACAAATTCCAATTACAGTCATACAATAAGCTGTACTCATTCTGTCAAGTAAGAATGATGCCATTATTCCAATTGTTGCACCAGTAATACTTCTTACACAATTTCTAGCCGTAAATATTTTTGTGTCGATTTCTTTGTTAGTAAAATTGCTCATATATTTTTCTATTAAAGCATAATATATTCCTGTCCCTATATATTTTACAACATATGCAATAATAATGATTAAAATTGCAGGTCTAAAACTTGGTGCGAATACCCCTGCTAATCCTGCTAATATGCAACTTCCTATAATTAAAGAAGCAACAAAAATAAGAGACTTATTATGATAATAATTATGAACTTTTTCTTGCTTTTTTGTTCCAAAGCTAGAAGTTATCCCTAACACTGCAAATAAAACTCCTAAATAAGCTGCAGATACATTTAGTTCCTCCATTAGACTCACTTCATATGTTGTCAGAACACCCAAAAGACTTGACAGCATAACTGAAAAAACAATAAGACCTTTTATTCTTTCTGATTTTAGTACAAACTGAAAAGATTCCTTTAGTTCTTGTATTTGATTTATATCTATCTTCTTTTTTCTCTTTTTTGAAACTGGTTCAATAAATAAAGTTGATAATATTGTAACAATTATAATGGTTATTAATGATAATGTAATTGGAATATAAGGATTTACTTCATACAAAATTCCTGCCAGCACTGTAGAAATTCCATTTATCACATAATAGCTTGACATTCCTTTTTCATTAATTCTAGCAAAAATTTTACTTTTTTGTCTTGTTGGTGGAATTGATTCATTCAATAAACTTGGTTCTGCACTTTCTTTAATTGCAAAAGCAAGTGAACTTAAACATTCTGCAATTATTAAATTAAATAGATTTTTGCTAAACATGATTACTACCATATATGTACAATTCAAAATATTAGCAAAAATCATACTGTTTTTTCTTCCTAAAAACTCAATTACAAGAGTTGCTGGTATTTGCGCAATTGTAGCAAATAAATAGTAAAATGAATCAATTAGTACGACATCTGCTGGATTAATTCCTTTTACTTGTGTTAAAAATAAAAAGTTTATTGTATAAAAAAATATGTAATCCCACGCTAATTTTTTATATGTTGGAAATAGTTTCATATTCCTTTTTCTCATTTGTATTTCTTCTGTTTTTTCCACTTAAAATCTCTCCTATTTCTGTATTTCTTTTTTCATTTTTAGTATAATATCATCTTTTGATTTTTGATTTATATAATTATATTTATTATTATTTTGTCTTGGGTTA
Source organism: uncultured Clostridia bacterium (assembly GCA_944393455.1). Lineage (GTDB taxonomy): Bacteria > Bacillota > Clostridia > TANB77 > CAG-508 > CAG-269. The sequence continues at coordinate 2,687 of CALYAH010000101.1, read as the reverse complement.
AACCCACAAATTGGTTTGTATTCACAATATTCACATGGCGTTTTTCCTTTTTTATAATATGGTTTCATATCAATTTTTCCACTTAAAATTTCTCTTGCAATGTCTTTTATTGTTTTATAAATATAATCTTGTAAAATTTTAAATTCTTCTTTTTTTACACCATTAGTCCATTTTTCATTAACTGTTCCAGATGCAGTTAATGCTGCTGGAACTAGTTTTGAACTTCCTGACTTTAAAGTATTGTCATTCATTTTTATAATTTTGACATCAGCAACAATTAGTCCTTTCATTCTAAAGTTTTTTCTAATCATATCTTCTATTTCTTCTTCCGACATCCTTTTTTCTGCTTTAATCATTTGCTCTAGAAGTGAGAAATAAAAAATTCCTGCTGGTATCATATCCTCTTGTTTAACAATTGCATCTGTATAAGTTAAAAGCTGTATTTGAAGACCTGCATAAACTTCATTTAAATCAATATTTTTAGCTGATGATTTATAGTCTATAATCCTTAAATATTTTCCATCTTTTTTAGTTGATGTGTCAATCCTATCTATCTTTCCTGTTATCTCAATTTTCTTTCCATCTTCTAATTGCAATAAAATTGGTTTATACTCGCCTTTTTTACCAAATTCAACTTCTGTTCCTTCTATATTAAAATCACTGTAAATAATTGTTTCTATAATATATTTTAAAGCTTTACTTACAATCCTTTTTAACCTTCTAACTAATACTTTATATTTAGCAGTTGCTGTAAAAATAAAATTTTTACTTAAATTTAAATCTTCATCAATTATTTTAGAAACAATTTCTAAGATTTGTTTTTCTTCTAATTCTGCTAAATTTAAGTCTTCTTGTTTTACATATTCAAAAAACTCATCAATTGTTTCATGCATAAAAGAACCTGTATTAAAACTTTGAATTTTTAACTGTTCTTTTTCTTTTAGTTTTAGTCCATATTGCAAATAATAAGAAAATGGACAACTTCTATATTTTTCTAACCTTGAAATACTAGTATTTAAAGTATTTCCATATAATCTTTCAATATTTTCTTTTTTTATATTATCTGGTAAATTACTATAATTTATACCTCTTAAATCCTCTGATAATTTTGTATTCCACTCATTTTGTTTTTTATAATACCTATAAATTTCATACCAGATGTCCTCTATTTCTTTTTTATTTCCCAACATGGCAATATTTTCAATTAACTCTTCATAAGTAATTGCTTGATTTACAATCTCATATTCTTTACAAATCACATCACTTTCTTCTTGTAGCTTTGGAAATATCTTTTTAATTTTGTTAATAAGAATAGATGGTCTTAATGATTTCCCATCACTATCTGATGATGCATAAGACAAATATATTCGATTTTCTGCCGTTGTAAAAGCTTTATAAATATTAAAATTATCCTCATAAAGTTTATCAATTGTTCCTTTTGCTAATTCAATACCGTCTTCTTTTAACTTTTCTCTATCACTATCATTAAAAAATCCTTCATCTTTATTTACACTTGGAAAACTACCATCATTTAGTCCAATTATAAATACTGTATTTACTTTGTGACTCCTAGACCTGTCAACATCACCAAATATTACTTGGTCTTGTGTTCCAGGGATTTTTCCAAGTCCACTATTTTTTAAACCAATTTTTAATATTTTACTATATTTATCAATTGTCATTTTATCTTCCTGAAAAATTAATACTATTTCGTCCAAGATATCCATGATAATCTTATAACTTGTTTTATATTCACTAGCCAAATCAAGCAAATTTTTTTCTTCTAGCTCTTCTATTTTTTTTGCTATTTTTTCTTCTAAATTTTGCTCTTGCATAAATTGATATAAAACTTTTGTTATATTAGTTGCTGTTCGTTCTTTTTTTATATTTTCTTGTAATTTTAATAATGGATTTATAATTGATTTTCTTATCTCATTTAATCTTTCTATTTCTTGCTTTTTATTTTCTACTTCTAAACCATATGTAAAATCCCTTTTCCATTTACTTTGTTTAATTCCCCACTTGTTACAATAATTCTCTAATTTAAAAATTTCATCTTTATCAGCATCACAAAAACCTGATTTTATATACCCAAAAACAGATTCATTGGTAAAATTCTTATTTAATACCTCTAAAATAGCTAATAAATATTGTACAATAATATTTTGGTTTAAATCTCTTTTTTCATCAATAAATACTGGAATTTCATATTTACTAAAAATTGCTCTTACCAAAGAAGAATAACTTTCTATATTTTTTGTTATTATGGATATATCTTTATACCTAAGCCCCTCTTCTCTTACTAATTTTTTTATCTTTTTAGCAATTTCTTCAATTTCTGAATATTGATTTTTTGCTAAAAATAGTCCTATGTTTTCCACATTTTTTTCATATTTTGTGGATTTTATGTTATAAATAGAGTCACTTAAGTGTTTTAATTCTTTGTTTTTAAATCTGTATTGTTCATTTAATACAATAGGTTTTTCTAATTTAAATTGATTTTCTTCTACTAAATTCAATAGTTTATATAATGTTATTTTATTAGAATAATAAATATCACTATCTGGATTTGTATCATGTTCTAAATTATCTACACACACTGTGACACTTACTTACTTTGCTAATTTTATTAATTCTTTTATTATTTCATATTCTTGTTGTGTACATTCTGCAAATTTATTAATAGA
>CALYAH010000100.1 GCA_944393455.1 uncultured Clostridia bacterium | reverse complement strand
ACTACATATAGTGCAAAAAAAGGCGAAGTTGAAAGTAAATGGTATATAATTGATGCAGCAAATAAGCCACTTGGTAGAGTTGCAACAGAAGCTGCTAAATTATTAAGAGGAAAACACAAACCAACATTTACACCTAATATTGATATGGGTGATCACGTTATTATATTAAATTGTAAAGATGTAATTTTAACAGGAAACAAATTAAACCAAAAGGTTTACAGACATCATTCAGGTTATATTGGAGGAATGAAAGAAGTTCCTGCAAAAGTAATGCTTGAAAAAAATCCAGAAAAAGCTATGACTTTAGCTATAAAAGGAATGTTACCTCACAATTCTTTAGGTAGACAAATGGCTAAAAAATTAAGAGTATATGCTGGATCAGAACATGAAAACCAAGCACAAAAACCAGAAGTATGGGAGGTAAAATAATATGGCTAAAAAAGAAAATATAGTTTTCTATGGTACAGGTAGAAGAAAAAATGCAGTTGCTAGAGTTAGATTAGTAGAAGGAACTGGAAAAATAACAATTAACGGTAAAGATATTGATGAATTCTTTGGATTAGAAACTTTAAAAGTTATTGTTAGACAACCACTTACTGTTACTAATACAACAGCAAAATTTGATGTTATAGCAAGTGTAAAAGGTGGCGGATTCACAGGTCAAGCTGGAGCAATTAGACATGGTATTGCAAGAGCATTAAATGAGGCTAATAGTGAATATAGACCAGCTCTTAAATCAAACGGTTTCTTAACAAGAGATCCACGTATGAAAGAAAGAAAAAAATACGGTCTTAAAAAAGCTAGAAAAGCACCACAATTTTCAAAAAGATAAAATCAATTTCAAAACCTCAGAAGTTTCAAAACTTCCGAGGTTTTTTGTAACATTCTTTTAGTATTTTAATATATTATATTGGGGTGAATTTATGAATCCTTTACAATTAACTACTTTTATAAATACAACCGCAAATTTTATAGCTTGTAATGCGAACGATGATGAACTTAATTTGTTATCTGCCGTTTTTACTCAATTAGGTGATACTCTTGCAACAATTTCTGTACAACGCAATATCTGTAATAAATCTGACTAAATTTATAGTTCTCAATATGCTATTCTATTACTTCTAAAGCCTCACTTGAACCATTTAGTCCTTCCAAATTATAATAAGTTTCTGGAATATGACCGACAATTACATTTTCTATCAATAATACTTGATTCATAATTTCTTTTTCTATATCTTTAAACGGAGTTAATATATTAACTTTGCATTTTACATTTAAATATATTCTATGAATTGTTTGATTGATTCCTTGAGCTACAAACTCACTTTTTAAATCTGTTTCGACATTTCCAATAGGTGCTATTTGTATCTTTACACCTGGACCTCTCCCTGCTAATAATTTAAATCCCGTAAAACTTCCGAAGTGCTATTTCAATATTTTCTCTCCCCCTACTATCTAATTCTTGCTGAATCTTTATTGCAACATCTGATATTATTTCATTAATTGATATTACATTTGACTTTATCATAGTAATATTATTACTAGAATCTTTTTCTATTGTAAATAATTCATCATAAGAATGCTCTCTCATAACGTTTGTCGCTTGTTCATTTGAAACTATCGTTGCAATTGACTCAGCTCTATTTTCACATAAGGTATCAAAAATAGGAGATATTGCATCCAAAATTAATTTTGCCGTACTAAAAGCAATAACTATTACTATAAATATCTTTACTATTTTTTTTGTTTTCGGCTGTCTTAGTTTATTTCCTCCATTTATTACAATTTTGGGAATTTTAATTCTTGGTCTAGAATAAATTTTATACATAATTTGCTGCCGGTATTTTTGTATAATGTGGTATATATAGTTTTTGTCCAGGTTCAATTTTATTTTCATCTTCAATTCCATTTGTTCTTGCAATATCTTCAACCGTACTTCCAAATCGTTTAGCTATTTTCCACAAAGTATCATCTTTTTTTACAATATACATCAAAATACTATAATCTTCTTCCTCTCTCTCCCCATTAGTCTGAATTTCATCTATAATATTTATGTTACTACTACGATAAGCATCTGAATTCATTGCCATATCTATATTACTTGTTACTACACCACCATCTTGAATAATGAAATCTTGATTCATTACTTCCATTGTCATATTAGTATTCATATTTTCTCCATCTTCAATATTTTCTATATTATAATCAAATGGTATTTTTGCTATTCTTGTATCCATTTGCAAATCATTATTTGATAAAATAAATCTCAATTCTAGTTCTCCTTCATAAGTAATTTGTCTGCTTGACTTATTTTCGTTCTTAATAATTGGCATGACATCAACATCAACAATACTTTTGTTTTCAACTCCTTCTAGTACAACTTTTTCTCTTATTTGTTTTGTTTCTCTTATGCTTCTTTTATCTGTTATAGTTGTAATCCTCTTTTTATTGAATTCTAAATTTTCAGTAGGACTATATAAATCTTGTATTAAATTAATTCTTTTTTCTTCATATACTGTTGCCATTACTCCAATTTCTATTTCTACATATATCGAATGTTCTTCAACTGCATTTGGTTTTAAGACCATATTTCTTATTTCATAGTCTACATCACAAATATTTTCTTCTGTTACATTTTGAATATCTACAAAACCAACAACAGGAATCTTTGTTGTCATCATTCCTATTCTATTGTCTTCTGTAAGATACATAAGTTTTATTTCCGCCTCTGCTTTTGTCAATATTTTATTATAACTAATTTTAATATCTTTGTCGCAAATACAAAGATTTGCTTTTAATATTTCTGCTAAATTATCTGTATTTTCTATACTAATTGTATCTTTAGCATATATCTTTGTATCTCCCATTCCAACTAAAGAGTTTACTTTTAAATCCTCTTTTAAAATTTGAATTCCTTCTGCATTTTGAATATCATTTATAATTTCTATTTCTTCATTTGAATAAATCTTTACTTCTACTTCTATTGCTGCTTTAATTCCAATTTTTCTTCCATTAATTACTTTTGCTTCTATTGATTTTAGCTTTGTTTCTAATTTACAGCTCATTCCTTCTTTACAATTTGTAATTTGCATATTTTCTGAAAAATCTAATGTTGTTGTAATTCCTCTTACTCTATCTTGACTATCGTCTGCCATATACATAATATATGTATTTATATTTCCATCTATTTTAACCTTATCTTCTAAAACTTCTTTTTTATAAATACATACCACACCACTTGTACAAATTGTATTTAAAATATCCGGTTTTGAATCTGGTACAATCATATCTCCTTCCACTAAAAAGACTTCTTTTTTTGTTGCAATCAATTTATTGACACATAAATTTTCTTTTATCGTATCTACAACCATTTTCTTGCCCTCCTTCATTTTTCTTTATACATATATATTATGTCCTATCAACTTTTATGACAATAAAAAGAAAGGCAATCATAACCACCCGTAAAACGGGTGGTTTGCTCTGCGCCTAGAAGGCTTTTGTACTGGCACTTCTGGGCTTAAGCCCTACTGAATGGTCTGTCAACCGCATTTCTTTCTCAGGCTACCACTTAAG
>CALYAH010000099.1 GCA_944393455.1 uncultured Clostridia bacterium | reverse complement strand
CTGCTGCCATTACTATTGCCATTATATTATCTTCCATATAAAATCACTTCTCCTTTTTTGTAATCTAGTAATATATAATATGTCTTTTTTTACTAAACGCTCTTATTTTATCACATAAAAATATTTTTAGCAAATTTTTTTGAGTCATTGGTGACGTACGCCTTTGTCTTAAATTTTTTTTATTATTTAGTCATAACTTTGAAATATCTTAATATACATTAAATAAAGTTTAGTACAAACATTTTTAAGGAGGGTATTTTATTCATGGATGAAAATTTAAAATTATATCAAGATATAGCTAATCGTACTCAGGGAGATATTTATGTAGGTGTTGTTGGACCTGTTAGAACAGGAAAATCTACTTTTATAAAACGCTTCATGGATTTATTGGTTATCCCAAATATTGAAAATGAATATAAAAAAGAAAGAGCTAGAGATGAGCTTCCACAAAGTGCTGGTGGAAGAACAATAATGACAACTGAGCCAAAATTTATTCCAAACGAAGCTGTTGAAATAACAATAGGAGATAATTTAAAATTAAAAACTCGTTTAGTTGATTGCGTAGGATATTTAGTAAATAACGCAATAGGTTATTTAGAAGATGACATGCCTAGAATGGTTAAAACGCCTTGGTTTGAAGAAGAAATTCCATTTGAGCAAGCTGCTGAAATTGGAACTAAAAAAGTAATTCAGGAACATTCTACAATAGGAATTTTAGTAACCACTGATGGAAGTATTACAGATATTCCTAGAGAAGATTATGTTCAAGCGGAAGAAAGAGTTGTAAAAGAACTAAAAGATTTAAATAAACCTTTTGTTATAGTCTTGAACTCTGATGATCCATTTTCTGATTATACAAAGAATTTAGCAAATGAATTACAAGAAAAGTATCAAACTTCTGTAATACCTACTGTTTGTTCTAGATTAGATATGGAAGATATTAATGAAATATTTGGGAAAATTTTATATGAATTTCCTATTGAAAAAATGAACATTAATTTTCCAAAATGGGTTGACGGTTTATCTGACTCACATTGGTTAAAAGAAGAACTATATGCTGAAATAAAAGAAGCTTTTGGAAGCATACATATTTTAAAACAAATAGATAGAGGTATTGTAAAACTTCAAAATACTAAAATTATAAATAAAACTACAATTGATGAAATTAAACTTGGTGAAGGAACTATAAATATTTCAATTAATTTATATGACGAATTATTCTACAAAGTGCTTACAGAAATATCTGGAGTTGAAATAGAAAATGAAGGAGACTTATTCTCTACTATAACAGAACTTGCAGATACTAAAAAAGAATATGACAAAATTGCAAATGCTTTAGAGGAAGTGAAAGCAACTGGATATGGAATTGTAACACCTTCTATTGATGAGTTAATTTTAGATGAACCTGAAATTATAAAACAAGGCTCAAGATTTGGTGTAAAACTACGTGCGCGTGCTCCATCAATTCATATAATAAGACCTAAACAGATACTTTTTTTATCCACCTCGGACATTTCCAGTCCAAGGTGGAAATTTATTTTTATTTTTACATAATTTTTTTCTATTTGCTTTACTATTATTTTGTTTATTTTCTTATGTAAAAATTCTTCAGTTAATTCAAATTTATCAAATTTAAAGAATTGTTTTATTTTTTCTTTATTTTTCTTAATTTTTAGTAATATATCATCATCATTATTTTCTACTAATCTACATTTATACTGTAAGATTTCATTTTTGTATTCATTATTATATTTCTCGAATTGTTCTGCATCGATTTTATCAAGAGAGTATAGTTTTATTAAACCCTTTTGTTCTTCTTCTAAATTATGTATTTTATCTTCAATCACTTTATTTTTTTCAATATTACTTTTTATACTTTCTTGTAATTTATTATTTATATCAAACATATTACTTATTATTTTTTCTTTGTTTTCCAATAGTTCATTAAAAATTTTTTCCAAAATTTGATTTAGTTCTATTGTAGCCAATTCAGTATTACAACAAGTTGCTTTTGTTCCGTATTTTTTATATTCTGAACAAATCCAAAATTCTTCTTTTGCTGATGGTCTATGTTTTGTTCTCCAATAGGTTTTATTATCTTCAGAACAAATGAGTAAATTTGAATACAAATATCTACTATTCCATTTGTTAGATCCTCTTTTATTTTGTGAAAATTCTATACTTCTTTTATCCCAAATCTCATTACACTTATTCCACAATTTTTCATCAATAATTGATGGTACAATATCTTCAGTTGTTTTATACTGAATCCAATCTTCTTTTGGAATTTCTATTCTTTCTTTTGTTAAAAAATCAATTACTTCTGTTGTTTTCCCACAATACCATCCTTTATATTTAGGATTAGTTATAATTCTTCTAATTGTCGAATAGCAAAGCTTTTTTCCTGTTCTAGAATATAGTCCTTCTTGTTCTAGTATTTCTCCTATTCGTCTTATACCAACTTTCCCTTCTGCATATATTTCAAAAACTCGCCTTACTATTTTTGCCTCTTTCTCATCTATTTCTAATTTACATTTATTTTTATTGTATCCCCATATAGAATTATTACCTAATACTTTCCCTTCTTCTATTGCTCTGTTAAATCCAAATTTAACTCTTTCTGATATTCTTCTACTTTCATCTTGTGCTAAAGATGCCATTATAGTTAACCTTAATTCTCCCTCTTGTTCTAATGTATTTATATTATCTAGTTCAAAATATACTCCTTTTCCTTTTGCTAATAAACTTCTAGTAATTTGTAGCGTATCTACAGTATTTCTTGCAAATCTGCATACTTCTTTAGTTAAAATTAAATCATACATGTCATTTAAACCATCTTCTTCCATTGCATTAAAATCATTTCTCTTTTTAGTTGATGTTCCTGTTATCCCTTCATCTGTATATCCTTTAACTAAAGTCCATTTTGGTATTGATATTATTTTGTTTTTATAATATGAGTCTTGATTACCAAGAGAGTGTTTCTGTTCCTCCTTTTCTGTTGATACTCTTGCATAATAAGTTACCCTTAAGGGCAAATCATAAATCGTTTTACCTGACATTAATGCTTTTCTTATTTCATATAATTCCATAAACACAACCTCCATATTTTTATTTGGTTATGTTCTAACTCTGTACAAGTACATTGTCAAGCATATTATAAATTATTCAAAAGAAAAAAGCCCTTTCGGACTTTAACTTGCAATTTCTGAATTTTCTATGTACTTAAAAAATTTTTTCTTTTTATATAACAAATTTACTTTTAAGTCTATTTTTAAAATAATTTCTAAATTTGCTAAACCTATGTCATCTTCTTTTTTTACATTTATTCGATCTAACATCCTATCTAATATTTGGTCAGGTACTCCTAAATTGAAATTTAAATCTTTTTCAAAACTTTTCTTTAATATTTCTCTTGTTTCATCATTAGATGTTGCATCTCTTGTTTTCTTCATATTTTTATATTCATTATTTAGTTTATTTAACTTTTCATTATATATTTTATTTTCTTCTTCGAATTCGGATTCTGTTATTAATTCTGATGTATATAATTTTATTAGTTTTTTCTTTTCCCTCTTAATATTTTCTATTTTATCTTCAATTATTTGTATATCTTTTTCTGATGAGTCATCATTTATAATTTCCATACATTTATCTAATAAATTTTCTATAAATTTTTCCTTATTAATAAATAATTCATTAAAAATTTTTTTCATGATTTCATCTAATGTTTCAGTATAAATATTTACATTATTGGTGCAACCATCCTTTCCATGTTTTTTGTATAGTGCACATTGCCAAAATTCCTTTCCTCGTGTAATTGTTCTCCAATATGCTTGACCATCCTCTTTACAAAAAATTTTACCTGAAAATTTATATTTATTATTATATCCTGAAGTTTCACTTTTAGCCTTTTCACTTCTTTCTTTTAATATTTCATTGCATCTTTGCCAAAGTTTATCATCTACTATTTGTGGCACTATATCTTCTTTTGCTTTATATTGTACTATTTCATCCTCCCCAAG
>CALYAH010000098.1 GCA_944393455.1 uncultured Clostridia bacterium | reverse complement strand
TTAGTTGCAGGAATAGCACAAGAAGCTTGTCCAGCAATCTTTCTAAAAGTTTCATTCTTTAAGCAATATTTCATAATATAAGCTAAATCATGTGCAGTGGTATAATGATTGTCATCATGTTTTCCATAAGCATTTGTAAAATGTGAATCACTTAAACCTAATTCGTTTACTTTGGTATTCATCATAGCAACAAAGCTATCAATAGATCCACCAACATGTTCTGCTAATACGTTTGCAGCATCATTTGCAGAATGAACTAACAAAAGTTCCAACAATTGCTCTATAGTAAGTTGTTCATCGATTTGAATATTAGCCATAGTATAACCTTCGGGAATTGACATAACGGCATTATAACTTGCAGTTGCTACATCATCTAAATTACAATGTTCTAAAACTATAATAGCAGTTAAAATTTTAGTTGTACTAGCAGGGTACATTTTCTTATTTTCATTTTTAGTATATAAAATTCGATTAGTATTATTATCCATTAAAATTGCGGATGTAGCAGAGATAGATGGTTGGTCATCAACCGTATCATTTGCTAGAACAAAATTATAATTCAATATCATTAAAAGTGTTAAAAATAGTGTTACAAATAATTTCTTCGTTTTCATTCTTCATTTTCTCCTAAATAGTTTAAAAATAATATATCCTATTTTATGAAAATTTTCAATAGGAATTGTTAAATAGTTTTAATAGAGAGGTGATTATATGCGTTATTTAAATAAAAGAGACAAAATAATATTTTTTATTATTTTAGGGGTGATAATTATAGGAATTTATTATTATATAAATACAAAAGATAAAAATATATTAACTGCACAAGAAGAGAATTTAGAGGTACAGGAAAACAAAGTAGAAAGTGTAGAAAATGAAAATAACGAAGAAAAAATAAAAGTGCATGTGTCAGGGGCTGTTAATAAAGAAGGAGTTGTAGAATTAGAAATAAATAGTAGAATTGCAGATGCAATTGATAAAGCAGGAGGGATAAAAGAAAATGCTTGTATGGATGAAATAAATTTAGCTTATAAATTAGAGGATGGAATGAAAGTATATATACCAACTATTGATGAGAAAAAAGAGGCAGAACAAAGCAATGAGACAGGAACGAAAAACAATGAGTATGTTACAATGGGTGGAGGTACTAATAATAAAAATGAAAATAAAAGTCAAGAATCTACTAAAATCAATATTAATACATGTACTCAAACAGAATTAGAAACATTACCAGGAATAGGACCATCAACGGCATTAAAAATTATTCAATATAGAAATGAAAAGGGAAAATTTAAATCAATCGAGGAAATAAAAGAGGTAAGTGGGATTGGAGAAAGCAAATTTAATCAAATAAAAGATTTAATTAAAGTTTAAAAATCTTTTACAATGTGGATTTTAGTGTTTTATTTACAGTTGGAGATGCCTTTAAGGGGACATCTCCAATTGAAAAGAATACTGAAACTTAAATTGCAAAAGAATTGACAAAATATAAGATACGTAGTAAAATGTTAGAGCAAACTAACAAAATGATATGAAAATAATAAGGAGGAAAAAATGTTAGAATTAAAAGACATATGTTTCGCAAGAGAAAATAAAAAAATATTAGATAATATTAACTTAAAAATAGATACAAATAAATTTATAGCAATAACAGGGCCAAACGGTTCAGGCAAATCAACATTAGTAAAAATCATAATGGGAATAGAAAAGCCAGATTCAGGGAAAGTAATATTAGATGGAAAAGATATTACCAACCTAAGTATTGATAAAAGAGCAAAATTAGGAATTGGATTTGCTTTTCAACAACCAGTTAAGTTCAAAGGGATTACAGTATATGATTTACTAAAAATTGCATCTGAAAAAGAAATTAACAAAAAAGAAGCTTGTGAAATATTATCACAAGTAGGACTTTGTGCTAAAGAATATGTAGATAGAGAGGTAAATGGTTCATTATCAGGAGGAGAATTAAAAAGAATTGAAATTGCAACAGTAGCAGTAAGAAAATCAAAATTAACAATTTTTGATGAACCAGAAGCAGGAATTGATTTATGGAGCTTCAACAATCTAATAGAAGTATTTGAAAAAATGAGAAATCTAATACAAGGAACAACATTAATTATTTCACATCAAGAAAGAATTCTAAATATTGCAGATGAAGTTATTTTAATGAAGCAAGGAAAAATTGAAGAGATAGGGGAAAGTAAAGAGATTTTAGAAAAAACAATAAAATCAAATGCCAAATGTTGTGTTATTAGGGAAGAAGGTGTAAATTAAATGAGTGAAACAATATTAAAAGATAAATTACTAAATAATGTAGATGAAGGACTATTAGGTGAAATCTCAGATTTAGAACAAATTAAACAAGGTGCATATAATATTAGAAAAAATGGTCAAGGAATTGAAAGAAAAGTAACAGAAAATATTAATATTATCACTAAAAAAGACAAGCCAGGAATTAATATATATGTAAAAGAAAATACAAAATTTGAAATAGTACATATACCAGTTATTATTACAGAAAGCGGACTAAATGATTTAGTATATAATGATTTCTATATTGGAAAAAATGCTAATGTTATTATTATAGCAGGATGTGGAATTCATAATGATCATCATAAAGATTCTCAGCATGATGGAATTCATAGATTTTTCTTAGAAGAAGGAGCTAAAGTAAAATATATTGAAAAGCACTATGGAGAAGGAAAAGGAGATGGCAAAAAGATTTTAAATCCAGTTACAGAAGTATACCTAAAAAAAGGTAGTAGCATGGAAATGGAAAGTAGCCAAATAAAAGGAGTAGATTCCACAATAAGAGAAACAATAGGAAGACAAGAAGAAGATACAAATTTTGTAGTATCAGAAAAAATTATGACACATGGAAATCAATTTGCAAAAACTATATTTGATGTAGAATTAAATGGGAAAAATGCTAGTACACATGTAACTTCTAGGTCAGTAGCAACAGATAATTCAGAACAATATTTTATATCAAAAATATATGGAAATGAGAAAAGTTTTGCTCATAGTGAATGTGATGCAATTATTAAAGACAATGCAAAAGTAACTGCTACACCAGAAATAACAGCAAATAATGTAGATGCTAATTTAATACATGAAGCAGCAATTGGTAAAATTGCAGGTGAGCAATTAACAAAATTAATGACATTGGGACTATCAGAAAAAGAAGCGGAAGAAGAGATTATAAAAGGATTTTTAAGATAGGAAAAATAAAAAAAGACCAACGAAAAGTTAGTCTATCTAATATAGATACAATGCATCTTCAATAACATAAGAAACTGGCAAAACATCATCCGTATCAGATTGAATTTTGAAAAAAGGGCGATTGTAGTTATCCCTATAAACAGAAACAGTTACAGTACCACATTTTTTATTGCTAGATTTAGAACTATCCAAAACATTACCTCCTTTATCTTCAGCATAGTTGTAATTATAACAGAAAAGATAAGAAAAAAGGTGTCGAAATTTGCGAAAGTCCAAAAAAGATATAGTTAACTTAAAAATAATGTGGTTTTATAGTCTTAATTGTAAAAATTATGAGATTATTTTAGCCTGTAACTGTTTCATGCAAATATTAATTTTACTATTTTTCGTCCAAATCTTTTGCTGCTTCACAAATAAAATTAATTACATTATTATCTCCGGTAGCAACTTTTCTTTGTTCATTTTCTTCTTTGGTTAGTTCAGATAAATACTTATTAAACTCTGGAATAATCGTCATAGAATCCAAAGGATAGCCAGGAGTTAATTTCTTACATGGCTTATCTACTAAATAAAATTTGTCTTTAGACCAAGTATATTCTTTTGAGTCATTATTGTGATAAACAACTATTCCATAAACCCATTTACCAATTAAATTTCCACCATATTCTTTTACCAAATTAGTATAATAATTTAACATTTCTTCATCTGTTAATGTCTTACCATTCACTCTTCTTACATGAGTACCTGGCTGTTTTTCTTCTGGAATTCCTTCAATAAATAGATTGTTATCCATTCCTATTGTTATCATTCCAGTAGCGTCTCCATAAGATTTTGCTTTTATATAAGCATTTTCAATTGCAGTTTTTCCATTTTCTTCTACTTCAATGTTTTTATCAATATCTTGTATCGTTAGCACTTCAATATTTTTTTGCTCTAATTTTTCTTTATAAGCTGCAACTTTAGCAGGATTTGTTGTTGCAAATAATATTTTCATATTTATTCCTCCTTTAAGCTAAAAACTATTGCCATTTTCTTTTAAAGTTGATTTCCTCTTTATTTTTCAATCCTTCTACTATATCCATATCTAACAAATCACACATTCCCATTAAACAAATGAACACATCTGTTATTTCATTTTCTAAATTTGAGTTATAACTTTTGTGAATGTCAATGGCCAAATTATTGTCTGTCTTTCTTACTTCTTTGGCTAACTCGCCAATTTCTTCTGTTAATAAGCACATTCTTTCTAAAAGGCTGTTTTTAAATCCTCTTACATTTATCATATCTTTTATATATTTTTGTACATCTTCTACAGAACTTTTTTTACTCAATTTATCTAATTCTTGTTTTAATTCTTTGCTATCCACTTTTTTTCTCCTTACTGTGTATTATTACTGAAAATAGAAGCTCTACTTTTAAATAGTAGTGCTTCTATTTATTATTTTTCTTATTCAACTTCTTTTTTCCATAAACCATGCTTGTTGCAATATGCATAAATAGTTGCACCAGCTATATATGGAAATCTTACTTCGGCATTTTGCTCTGGATATAGTTTTACTGTTATTTCTTTATTTTCTTTTACTAAACTAATCCATTCAATATAATGTTCTTTCTCCATTACATGATTTACTTTTACTAAAATTTCATCTTCAACTTTTTCATAAGTAGGTACATGTTTTTCTACTGCTGCATCTACAGAGTTTGGAACTAATTTTTCCATTGGTTCATTACAACATACAATTCCACAACCTGTGCAGTTACAATCTTCTAAAACTTTTACTATAGCTCCACATGATTTACATTTTTTTATTATAAGTTCATTTTTCATATTATACCCTCCTTTTGTTTCGTATTATATCATGGTTTTTTATAATTGACTAGATATTTAATTTGTAAATTTGATATATTCTTTTAAAATATCATATAACTTTTGTGTTGGTAATCCTAGTATTGATGTATAATTCCCATTTATTTTTTCGATATATACACAGAATTTACCTTGAACAGCAAAAGCTCCAGCTTTATCAAAGGCTTCTCCAGTATCTATGTATCTTTCTATTTCATCTGCTGTCATTTTTTTGATATGTACTTCAGATAAATCATAATCTGTTTTTTTAATGATTTTTCCATTGGATTCTATTAGTACTGCAATTGCTGTTATGATGTTTACTTTTGAATGACTGAATGTTTTTAACATATTAATTGCGTCTTGTTTATCTGATGGTTTTCCGTATATCTGATTATCTTTTTCTACTATTGTATCTGCTCCTATTACTATTCTTTCTCCTTGTGTTTGATTAAATACGGCTTCTGCTTTTTGATATGCTAATTTTTGTATACGTTCGTTAATAGGAAGTTTTTCTTCCATTTTTTCTTCTAAGTTACTTACGATTATTTCGTATTTTTTTATTCCCATTAATTCTAATAGTTCTTTTCTTCTTGGTGATTGTGATGCTAGTATGATTTTCATGACTTCTCCTTTTTATTTGGATATTTGTTTTTTATTGTTGTTTTTCTTTTTTATGATCTTATCATATTTTTTTGTTTTACCAATATTTTATTTTCTTTTTTTGCTTTGAGGAATATTTGGAGCTTTTTTTCATATAATATATTATAAAAGTATTGACATTTGCTGTTTTTAGTAGTAAAATTATTATTGCAATTGAATATCGCGGGGTGGAGCAGTTGGCAGCTCGTCGGGCTCATAACCCGAAGGTCGTAAGTTCGAGTCTTACCCCCGCAACCAAAGCATACATCACTAGAACTGTAACGGTTTTAGTGATTTTTTATTGCTTAAAAATTGGTTGTAATAATGATTGAAAATGGCATTATTATGTCAAATTGGGTAAAAATTGGGTAAAATAACCACCTCAAATGCCCGAAATTCTAATAAAAATTCAATAAAAAAATTGCTATAAATTTATAATTTTTATAAAAATCTTCAAGTAAAAAACTTTTGGGAAAGAGATATAAAATCTCAAAGTTTTTTACTTTTTATATCGTGAAAATTTGTAATTTGTGAAAATTAGAAAAAAG
>CALYAH010000097.1 GCA_944393455.1 uncultured Clostridia bacterium | reverse complement strand
GCCATTAGCTCAGTTGGTAGAGCAGCAGACTCTTAATCTGATGGTCGGAGGTTCGACCCCTCTATGGCGCACCAAAATAATATTGAAATAGTAGAAGATGGCATATTTTTAAAAGTGTGTCATCTTTTGTTTGTAATATATATTTATAATAAATATAGTAACTTAGAAAATGATAAACAAAATATTGACAAAATCCGTCAAAGAGGCTACAATATTAGTATTGGAGAAAAATAAGGGGTGATGGATTTGCTAAGAATATATAATACAGATTTGGAAACAAATGAATTTCAAGAAATAAAAGAATTTAAAAAGGGCTCATGGATTAATTTAGTAAATCCGTCGGAGAACGAAATAAGAAAAGTATGTGAAAATATTAACATACAAGAAGATTTTATTCGTTATGCCCTAGATTATGAAGAAAAAGCGAGAATTGATAAAGAAGAAGAGGATGACACAATTCTTTTCGTAGTGGATGTACCAATTGTTGAAAAGGGGGAAGAAAGTGAGATTTATACTACTATGCCTCTTGGGATGATTGTTGTACGAGATGACTTTTTCTTAACAGTATCTTTAAGAAAAAATAAAATAATAGAAAGCTTTGAAAAAAGAAAAATAAAGAATTTTCAAACCTATAAAAAAACAAGATTTATTTTTCAAATACTATATTTAAATGCATCATATTATTTAAGTTACTTAAAGAAAATTAATAAGGAAACAGAAATTGCAGAATATATATTAAAAAATTCAATGAAAAATAAAGAACTTTTAAAATTATTAGCTTTGGAAAAAGGTTTGGTATATTTTACAACTTCTCTAAAGTCAAACGAATTAGTAATGGAAAAAACTTTAAGAGGAAAAATTATTAAATTATATGAAGAAGATGAAGATATGCTAGAAGATGCAATTACAGAAAATAGACAGGCAATTGAAATGGCACAAATATATAGAGATATTTTAAATGGAACAATGGATGCATATGCTTCTATTATTTCTAATAACTTAAATGGGGTTATGAAATTCTTAACTTCTATTACGATTATATTAGCTGTACCAACCATGATATCAAGTTTTTGGGGAATGAATGTTGGTTTGCCATTTGAGAATAGTCCATGGGGATTTGTAATTATGATAGTTATTGCTGTTATTATGACAGTAGGAGTAACTTGGTGGTTAAAGAGAAAAGAAATGTTAGATTAAAAAATTATATAAATATGATTTTTGAGATGATTTTGGGGACGGAGTGATTTTGGGGACGGAGTAGAAAAACATCTCTTTTTTAATTTTATATTTTATTTTGATTTAAGTTTTTAAAAAAGAGATGTTTTTTTACTCCGTCTCCAAAATCATTTTTCGTTTCAAAAATTATTAATTTATCTCAGGTCCTACAATGTTAACAATCTTATCTAATTGAGTTTTTAATAAATTATAAAAACTTTCAGAAATGGAAGTATCTATATAATTTTCATAGTTATAAATTGTTTTATTTATATCGATTAATTTCATTTTTTTGCTAGATAAACTAGTATCTTTATACATATAAATTGGAACATAATTTGCTTTATCAATTGTAATTTTCCCATCAACATGTTTTGTTATTGTTAAATTTAAAATAATAGAATTTCTAGTGTTTTCAGAATTTTGGTCACAAATAAAATTTCCTAAAGAATAAATAACAAAGCCATCTTTTGTAGTCCCATCTTCTAAAGTGACTGTTCTTTTTTCCATTGGCTCTAAAACATGAGGATGGTTTCCTAAAATAATATCTACTCCATTTTGAAATAAAAAGTCTGCTAATTCAGTTTGTGAAGAATTAGGTGTAGTTTTATATTCTGTTCCCCAGTGCATACAAGCAACAATTATATCAGCACCTTGAGATTTAGCAGTATCTATATGTTTTTTCATTAAATCTTTATCAATTAAATTAACACAAAATGATTTGTCAGAAGGTACTGAAACTCCGTTAGTTCCGTAAGTGTAATTAATAAAAGCAATTTTAACACCTTTTACATATTTAAATAAAACCTTATCTTGTTCTTCTTGTGATTTATAAGTTCCAAGATGTGCAATATCAGCATCATCTAAAATATCAATTGTTCTTGATAATCCAGAAAATCCCATATCTAAAGAGTGGTTGCCAGCAGTAGATATAACATCAAGGCCGATATCTTTTAAATTATAAGCTAAAGCATCTGGTGAATTAAAAGTAGGATAATTACTATAACCGCGATCTTCTCCAGCAAAAGAAGTTTCCAAGTTACCAACACAAATATCAGCAATTTTTGTATAATAACTAATCTCGTCAAATACATAAGAAAAATCATAAGTGTCAGTTTCTTTATTATAAGCATCTAAATATTGAGTGTTATGGCACATAATATCTGCAATAGCAGCCGTAGGAAATGTGACATCTTTTTCTTCTGTTTTGTTATCTTCTTCTGATTGTTTTTGATTTTCTTCGTCTGATTTTGCAGATTCTTCAGCTTCTTGGTTAAAAGAACTAATTAATTTGTTATAT
>CALYAH010000096.1 GCA_944393455.1 uncultured Clostridia bacterium | reverse complement strand
TATATTCGCACTTTCTATTCCATCTAATTTTTGTATTGCTCTTTCTAATTCTGCTGCACAATTTGCACAATCTAATCCTTTTAATTTAAATTTACTTTTCATATTCTTTTACCTCCATTTTTATTTTCTATGTTCTATATGTTCAATACCTATTTCAAATACTTGCTTTACATGGTCATCGTCTAACATATAAAAAACTTCTTTGCCAGATTTTCTACACTTAACAATTCCACTTCTTCTTAAAGTTCCTAACTGATGTGAAATTGATGATTTGCTCATTCCTAAAACATTTGCAATATCACATACACACATTTCGTTTTGATCTAAAGCAAATAAAATTCTAACTCTTGTTGTATCTCCTAGAATTTTAAAGAATTCTGCTAATTTGTTAAACACATCTTCTTCTGGCATATTTTTTATTGTTTTGTCAACCATATCTTGATGAATTACATTACAATCACATACAAATTCATTTCTAGACATTTGTTACCTCCTTTTTTACATTCACATATAATGGTTGAATGTTTGTTCAACTTTGATTATATTATATGTGAATGACTATTCAACTGTCAATAGTTTTTATGAAATATTTTTTATTTTTTATTCCATAAAAAAAGACAGGTTATTTTACCCTGTCTTTGTAATAATTACAGAAGGCACCTAGCTCTTCTGCATTAAACTGGATGGATGTCTCGTAGAATACCTCTACAGTGCTATCAACCATCGACACTATTACTGTGTCGAATTCTAATGTACCAATATGATACTCCATCAATGGAATATCACTTATGCTCGTTCTCTTTTTTGAGGCAGGCATCCTAAATCCGGATGTTCCCGTCTCTTTCAGAAGTTTTTTCACTTCTGCGTTACGAGCAAGTGCCCGGTACAGTTCTTCCGGAGTAACTAAAGTGCGTTCACTCCAGGTTGCAATGATTGATTCATTCATTCTGCTTACTTCTATTCTTTTCATATGTATTCCTCCTTGAGTGGTATCACCACTCTTTTCTTAAAAGATCCATCTACCAGATTACAAACTATAAATCAACTAAAAGTTGTGCAATGTCTCTTATGCTCCATATAGTAAGTATCTTTATGTAGATTTCCTTAAACGATTTTTCGTTCATACTATTATTATAGCATTTTATGTAAATTTTAGCAAGTTTTTAAATTTAAAAGGCGTCAACACATTATTTTCTGTTCACACCTTTATTTTACTACATATTCTTAATATTTGATGGACATCTTATAAAAATCCAAATCAACCTTTTAATTCTATTAATTTTTATTTTTCCTTTATCTAAGCATTCTTTCCGTGTCAATTCTTATATTTCTTTCCCGAACCACATGGGCAAGGATCATTTCTACCTATTTTTGGACCGTCATTACGTACAGTTCTATCAACATCAGTTCCTATTTTTGCTCCACCATCTACACTGTGAATTGCTTCTAAAGCTGCACCTGTTATTTTTACAGTTTCTTGTCTTTTTGCTTCTCCTTGTTGTCTAATGTGCATTAAAATTTTCGTTACATCAAATTTAATATCATTTATCATTTCGTCAAACATATCAAATCCTTCTAAACGATATTGCACAACTGGGTCTTTTTGTCCATAAGCACGAAGTCCTATACCATTTTTTAGTTCATCCATACTATCAATATGGTTCATCCATTTTTCATCAACTACTTTAAGCATTACAACTCTTTCAAGTTCTCTCATTTGCTCAGAAGTAATTTCTTCTTCTTTTTGGAAATAAACACCTAACGCTCTTCTTTTTAATTCTTCTGAAATAGCATTACTATCAGTTTTATTTTCTTTGATATAGTCTAACATATCAATTCCAAATAAGTTAACTATTTCAGTATTTAGAGATTCGATATTTATCTCTCCATTTTCTCCTTCAACATACATATTAGGAACATTGTCTGCTACGAATTCTATCATGTTCATTATATTGTCATGTATGTTTTCTCCATCTAAAACTTGTCTTCTTTGTCCATATATTATTTCTCTTTGGGCATTCATGACATCATCATATTTTAATACATTTTTACGAATACTAAAGTTTCTACCTGCTACTTTCGTTTGAGCATTTTCAACAGCATTTGAAATCATTTTAGAGTCAGTTGGCATATTTTCATCTGCTCCTAGTGTATTGTAAACTTTTGTAATCATGTCTCCACCAAAGATTTTCATTAAGTCATCATCTAGTCCAATGTAAAATCTAGATTCACCAATGTCTCCTTGACGTCCAGAACGTCCACGTAACTGATTGTCAATTCTTCTTGATTCGTGTCTTTCTGTACCAATAATTTTTAGTCCACCAGCTTCAATTACTTTTTGTTTTTCTTCTTTAATTTGATTTTCATATTTTGATTCTAATTCTTTAAATTGTTCTCTTGCTTTTAAAATGTCTGCATCATCTGTTTCATATTAAGTGTTTTCTTTTTCAATTAATTCTGGAGCCACTTTATTTCTTCTCATTTCTTCTTTTGCTAAGAATTCACTATTTCCACCTAAAATAATGTCAGTACCACGTCCTGCCATGTTTGTTGCAATAGTTACTGCTCCAAATTTTCCGGCTTGCGCTATAATTTCAGCTTCTTTTTCATGGTATTTAGCATTTAAAACTTCATGTTTAATGCCTTCTTTTTTCAATAATCTAGAAAGTTTTTCTGATTTTTCAATAGAAACAGTACCTACTAGAACTGGTTGTCCTTTTTTATTACTTTCTTTTATGCTTTCTACAATTGCTCTATATTTTGCATCTTCATTTTTGTAGATAACATCATTTTCATCTTTACGAATCATTGGTTTGTTAGTTGGAATTGCTACAACATCTAAGTTGTATATTTCTTCAAACTCTGCTTCTTCTGTCATAGCAGTACCTGTCATGCCTGATAACTTGTCATACATTCTAAATAAGTTTTGGAACGTAATTGTAGCAAGTGTTTTTGACTCATCTGCTATTTTTACATGTTCTTTTGCTTCAATTGCTTGATGTAATCCATTGTTATATCTTCTTCCATACATAATACGTCCTGTAAATTCATCAACAATTAAAACTTCTCCATCTTTTACAATGTAATCAATATCTTTTTTCATAACACCATAAGCACGTAATGCTTGATTTACATGATGTACTAAAGTAGAGTTTTCTAAATCGTTAAAGTTTTCTAATCCAAATGTCTCTTCTGCTTTTTTAATACCTTTTTGTGTCAAAGATGCTGATTTTGCTTTTAAGTCAACTATATAATCATATTTTTCATTATCTTCTGCTTGGTCAAAATCTTTTACATCTTCTTCTATTATAACTTTTGGTTTTAGTCTTCTAACAAAATTATCTGCTTTTTTATATAAATCTGATGATTCGTTAGCTCTTCCTGATATAATTAATGGTGTACGTGCGTCATCAACTAAAATACTATCTATCTCATCGACTATCTCATAATGTAGTCCTCTTTGAACTAATTGGTCTTTATATATAACCATATTATCTCTTAAGTAATCAAAACCAAACTCATTATTAGTTCCATATGTTACATCTGCATTATAAGCTTCTTGTTTTTCTTTTGGTTCCATTCCGCTAATTACTAATCCTACTGAAAGTCCTAAGAATTTATATAATTTTCCCATCCATTCGCTATCTCTTTTTGCTAGATAGTCGTTAACTGTAATTACATGAACACCTTTTCCTTCTAAGGCATTTAAATAAACTGGTAATGTTGCTACTAATGTTTTACCTTCACCAGTTTTCATTTCTGCAATTCTTCCTTGGTGTAAAATAATACCACCAATTAATTGAACATCGAAATGTCTCATACCTAAAACTCTTTTAGAAGCTTCTCTAACTACTGCAAAACTTTCAGGTAATATATCATCTAATGTTTTTCCTTCTGCTAATTGTTTTTTAAAATATTCTGTTTTTCCTCTTAATTCAGAATCGCTTAATTTTGATATTTCGTCTTCTAACCCATTTATTTTTTCAACTAATGGTCTAATTCTTTTTACTTCTTTTTCACTGTAAGATTTAAATATTTTGTTAAAAATACTCATTTTGAATTCAATCCTTCCTTAGTTTAATTTATACTTCCTAACTATATCACTAAAATCTGTTTTACGCAAGGTGTTTCAAACAAATTTTAAATGAGTCAGAGAAAATCATGTTACAGTTTAATCTTAATTAAAATATATATTAGTTTAAAACACCTTGTGTGTCGCAACCTATTAATATAAATAAAAATATGTAGGTTGCTCCAATCGCACTCGCCTTTAGCTCGTTTGGTCGCTTACGCGGTGTTTCTACTAATATATATTTTAATTAAGCCTAAACTGTAACAAAATCATATTTGCTATTACCCTCTCATATATTTTAATAAATACTTTTAAGAGAAATGAGGAATTTGTATGTTTGTATATAATGTAAAAATTAATGGAAGTAAAACCTTTAAAACAATATTTATAATAATGCTTCTTCTATTAATTTGTATTATTGGCATTGTAGTTTTCAAAATATTCCATGGTGCTGCCAATTCAGAAGCCAATTCTTCTTGCTTACCAAAAAATAAGGTATGTACAATAACCTCTAGTAATTACACCAATATTTTAAAAGCAGTACATGAAAATATAGATGATTATGTAGGTGTTAAAATTAATTTTACTGGATATGTTTATAGAGTTCTTGATTTAAAAGAAAATCAATTCGTTTTAGCTAGAGATATGATTATTTCTTCTGATTTTCAAAGTGTAATTGTTGGTTTTTTATGTGAATGCGATACTGCAAAAGAATATGCTGATAATACTTGGGTTGAAATTACAGGCGAAATTATGAAAGGTGATTACCACGGTGATATGCCAATTATAAAGGTAACTAAAATAAATCAAACTAATGAACCAAACGATGCTTATGTTTATCCTCCAGACGAAAGTTATATTCCAACAGCTGGTATCGTTTAACCTAGCCTAGACAAATAAAAACAGGAGTAAATTTTATACTCCTGTTTTATTATTGGATAATGAAAACCCCGCGTTTTACGTGGGGTTCTAAAAGCTTCTAGCTATGAGTGAAATAAATCTCCTCCTTTGATATAATATTTTTGGTTTGGTCAACCGCAAAAATAAAATCAAAGGAGGAG
>CALYAH010000095.1 GCA_944393455.1 uncultured Clostridia bacterium | reverse complement strand
CTTTTGGCAAAGGTGTTCCAACCACATCATCATGGACTTCGGTTAATAAATGTCCTTCTGAAATTTCATATATTCTTAGCATATGTCTATTTTCATCATGTCCTCTGTACATAGGCATTATAACTAGGAATAATAAGCATATAATTGGCACTGTATATAAAAATAGCTTTTCTGGAGTCATATTTTTTCTTGTATAAATAAATAGTGATAATCCCATAATTAGCACACTTAACCCCAAAGCAATAAGATTGAATTTTAGCACTCTTGAGCTAGCAAAATAGTATTCATTTATTGCTAAAGTTCCACTAGTCTCTTCTTCATTTATGCTAATTGACGCATTTTTTTGTAAATCTTTTTCACTATAGTCAATACCAACCACATTACTCAAATTATTAAAATCAATTGTTAGCTTATATTGCTTATCTTTTGAATCCTTTTGCCTTTCAAAGCTAAAGTAATACTCATTGTTTTCTTTTATTGTGCTAAATGAAACCGCTTCTTCTTTTACAACAGTATTATTACTTAATTCTTCTAACTTTATATTAATGCTTTCGTCAGTTTCTTCTGCATCCTTGTCAACGAAAAAAGAGAGCAATATTTTATTTAAATCACTATATTTCGCTGTAAATGTTTTTTCTACAACATTCCATTCATTAATTTGCTCATACGAGCTATTTATATCATCAAAATTTTCTTCACTAATAGACTTTTTATATTCTTTTCCATTAACCATTAATTGATGATATGCAATAAGATATAAGCATACTAAACAAACTAGTATAACTAAAGCAACTAGCAATATATTTTTTAGATTTTTCTTCTCCATATATTCTCCCTACTTTTTATCTCGCTCTTGTTTTGTTTCTGGGATTTGGTTTACTCCATTAACTGGCTCCTGTAATCCTAAATCCTGCTTTATTTTTGTAGTTGAAATTCCTTCTGTTCTATCTAGATATACCACTTCACAGTAGTCCTTTAGATAATCGAATCTATCGCTTCCTGCCCAATCACTTCCCATAACCACTATATCTACATCATATTTTTGAACATCTGATATTTTTTGCTCCCAACACTCTTCTGGTATTACTAAGTCAACATATCTTATTGCCTCTAACATTTTTTTTCTAGTTTCATAGTTATGGTAAGCTTTTTTTCCTTTACTCTCATTAAATTCGTCTGTAGATAACGCAACTATTAAATAGTCTCCTAAAGCCTTTGCCCTTTGTAATAATCTAATATGACCATAATGTAATAAATCATAAGTTCCATAAGTCAAAATTCTTTTCATAATAATTCCTCCTCGTATTATACATATATATCAAAAAAATTTGAAGCCTCAATCTCATCTACTTTTTTGATTTTCGCATTTTTACAGTATTTTTTTACTAATTCTAAAGTATCAGCATCATTTGATAATATCAAATCAAATCTTTCATATATTTTTTTATTTACTTTTTGATTAAAATCTTTTGGCTCTGTTAAATATAAAATTTTTCTTCCCTGCATATTAGAAAATTCATAAATTTTTCTAACACCTATTTTACCATATAATATAACACCTTTGAAGCTTATATCATCATAAATTCTTTTTAGCTCTGTTTTATATACTTTGTCCACCTTTGCTCCAAAAAAATTATATAAGAATTTCATTTTCCCTACTAATGATATTAGTACAGTTTGGGCTCTACTCATATTATTCATATTACCAAGTTGTCCCATATAATTTATTTTGTTATCTCTTAATTCTTTTATCTGTCTCTTATTTTTTCTAACACTTCTGGTAATATATGATATATAGTAATTATATTTATTTGCCTCAATATTTTTAGTTGCAGAAATTAGTTTATCAGTTCTTTTATTTTTACTTAAAGGTCCTGCATAGATAAGCATGTTTTCTTTGTTATTCTTCTCAATATCTTTAAAAATCAAATCAGTCTTCTCATTCAAGATAACATGATTGCATATTTTCTTTGACATGTCTATTGATTCATAATTACAATACTCTTTTAAAAATTCCTCATCATTATATTGCTTAGGTAAATTAATTTCTTTTATCAAATTCTGTACATCAATTACTTTTGGGAATGGTAAATCATTTAAATTTAAATACATTCCTCTGTCTCTTAAATATTCTTCCTCATCATAAGTAAATAAAATCACTTTATTTCTTGTTAATGCATAATCAAAAAATACACTTGAATAATCAGTTATTAAAATATCACATATATTCAAAAAGTCATATGTTTCGTACTCACTTGGGAATGGATAAATCTTATCATATTCACTAAAATCAATATTATTTCCTACATATGGGTGGAAATTAACATATAGAACTTGATTTTCTTTTAATGATTTATCAATTTCTAATAAATAAGATTTAATTTGCTCTAATTGCTCTTCTAAAGAGACATTTCTTACATTTCCTCTCCATGTTGGCATATATGCAATTAACTTTTTATCTTTTATATTTAATTCATCTTTTATTTGCTCTCTCCTGTCACTATTTAAGAAAATCTCATTTCTAGGGTAGCCGCATAACATTACTTTTCCTTCAGCAATATTATTTAGCATGTAATCTTCTAGCATGCGATTCATCATATATTCACTTGGATATAGCAAATAATTGGAAATTGCAAAATTCTTTTGCAAATTTGCAATATCAAAAAAGTCGTTGGCAGTTGCTTTTCCTAATGTTTTAAGTGGTGTACCATGCCATGTATTTAAATATATCTGCTCTTTTCTTTTTATAAAATACGTAGGAAAACTTGTATCATTAAATAAGTATTTAGATGTAGCTAGTATTTTAGCATATTTTTTTGTATTTATTGGAACAAGTTTATATTTAAACTTATAATGATTTAATTTTTGCAAAAATTCATTTTCTTTTTCTTGCTTGTATGCCACATATACTTTATATTCGCTATATTCCTCATTTTGCAATTCTTTTAAAATATAAAACATATTTCCATTGATGTTATCTCCTTGCTGTGAATTTAAAAGTATAGCTTTATCATCAATTGGGTGTTTCATATATTTAATAAATTTGCTTCCTAAAAATCTATTTACTTTCATAAGCGAATTGATTTTGCGAGACACATTAGATATTCTTTTTATTTTTCTTACAATTCTTTTTGTAAATACTATTCTTAGCTTCCAATATATCTTTGAAGTATATTTCTTTTTATTCTTCTTAAATTTTTCAAAATAGATATTATCATACCAATCATCAAAATTTTTATCTAAAAATTCAAACACTTCATCAATGTATTTCTTTTTTAATTTTGCAGTTTTCCTTGAAACATCTTGCTCTAAAACCACATAAACATGTTTCAATAAAGTAAACAATATTTCCTGTCTTAATGTATCGAAACAGTTTTTCTTTTTAGCATAATCAATTAGGGTATTAAATGCTTCAAATATATCAAATCTTTTTTCTGAAAAGTTATGTGTTAAAGATGTTTCTCTTGTAACAGTATAAAAATACAATGGCTCAAAAACTTTTGAAATTTTATTTGCATTCATAAATAGCTCATATGTAAATACTAAATCTTCGTATATTCTTAATTTCTGAAACCTTATATTATTTTTTTCTATTAAGTCTCTTTTAAAAATTTTATTCCAAATGTATGGTACACTATCTACCATTATGTCTGGTTCTTCTAAAACACTTTTTCCAAAATTATCATTTATTTCAGTTTCTTTTTCTATGCATCTGTTTTCATTTTCTCTATAATAAGCACAATTAACTATATCTGCATTATCTTCTATTGCTTTATTATAAAGCTGCTCAAACATGTCTTTTGCCACATAATCATCGCTATCCACAAAGCCCACATATTCTCCTGTTGCTTTATCTAATCCGATATTTCTTGCTTGTGCTGCTCCTCCATTTTCTATTTCAAATGCCTTTATTTTATCTGGATATTTTTTTGCAAACTTTTCAATTATTTCCTGACTATTATCTGTACTTCCATCATTTATTACTATTATTTCAATATCTTCTAAAGTTTGTAAAACCAATGAATTTAAGCATCTTTCTATATAATCTTCCACATTGTACACTGGTATTATTATACTTACTTTTTTATTGCTCTTTTCTATCAAACTTAATACACTCCTCTACTACTCTATCTGCTGCATGTCCATCATCCAAATAGTTGTATTTTTCATTAAATCTTTTGTATTTTTCGTCATACTTAAAATTTTTGTCTATATTCTGTATTTCATTTTCTAGCTCTTGCTGAGTTTCGGTTATTGCTCCTGGTAATTCTGATAAGTCTATATAAAAGCCATTTGACTTGTCCCTATAGTGCTCCAAATCATACATATAGAAAATCATAGGTCTTTTTAAATTAGCATAATCAAAAAATACACTAG
>CALYAH010000094.1 GCA_944393455.1 uncultured Clostridia bacterium | reverse complement strand
ACTGATATTTTATATTTTCCTTGTGGTTCTAATGAGAATCTTGAATAAAAAGTAACAACTCCATAAATTTCTGCCATTGGGATTGATAAGAATTCCGAAAGTTCTTTTTGTACATACATGGGAACATATCCATAATGTTCTTGAATTTCATTTAGCATTTGAATCAAATTATCTTTTTCTGGTTTGTAGATAGAAAATAATTCTTTTAAAAATTTATCTTCTTTTGTGCATCCATCACAATTGTCACATCCATTATTATTTGATTTTTCGCTCATAATTTTTCCTCCCTCAAATAATATATATTAAATTGCTGTCCTTATTATATCAAAACAATTTTTTTAATACAATGATTTTTAAAAATTTTACATTTTTATGTCATTTTTTGTTGTTAATTGACATTTATAATAAAAAATGTCATACTATATTTATAGAAAAATTAAAAGAGGAGGTTTTTTTATGGGTTATTATGAAGCTTCAACATATGATATTTCACAATATGCAAGAACGGCTGAAAGTATTGATCCAGCTGTTGCAACCGGAATAGGTGCCATTTTCGGAGCTTTTTTAGGGATTTATTTAGTAGTAGCTTTAGTTATTATTATCTTGCAAGTTGTTGCAATGTGGAAAATATTCACAAAAGCTGGAGAAAAAGGCTGGAAATCAATTATTCCTATCTACAATGTTGTAACTTTATTTAAAATTTCTGGACTTTCTCCATGGTTGATTTTTGTATACTTTGCTGCAATTATTCCTTTTATTGGTTGGATAGCTGTTTTTGCACTAAGTGTTTATCAAACTTATAGTTTATCAAAATCTTTTGGTAAAGATATTGGTTATACCGTCGGATTACTATTGTTGCCTACTATATTCTATATGATTCTTGGATTTAGTAGTGCTACATATGTAGGACCTGGTGGAAAAGAAACAGTTATTGAAACTGAAAAAGTTGAATAAACTAAATGAACTAAATAAAAGATGGTTGTGCTAAGATTTTATTATTACGCACGACCATCTTTATTTAGTTCTTAATTCATTTCTACTGTTCCAATAATATCTTTCAAGTTTTCTATATTATGTTTTTTCATATAATCTTCAATTCCTTTTACTGTATTTACACTTGTATAAGGATCAATAAAGTTTCCAGCACCAATAGAAATTGCAGTTGCTCCTGCTAACATAAATTCAATTGCATCTTCACCATTAATAATTCCTCCCATTCCTAGAATAGGAATATTAACTGCCTGTGCCACTTGGTATACCATTCTGACTGCTACTGGTTTAATTGCTGGTCCAGAAAGTCCACCTGTATTATTAGCAAGAACTGGCCTTTTTTTATCAATATCAATTTTCATACCAAGTAAAGTGTTAATTAAAGATACACCATCTGCCCCTCCATCTTCTGCTCCTTTTGCAATAGATGCAATATCTGTTACATTTGGTGTTAGTTTTACAATTAGAGGTTTATCTAGCACTTTTCTTACTTTAGTAGTTATTTCCTTTACTCCCTCATAACTATTTCCAAAAGCCATACATCCTGCTTTTACATTTGGACAAGATAAATTTAGCTCTACACCATCTATATCTAAAGTATTTAATATTTTACATAGTTCTACATATTCTTCTACTGTACTTCCACATGCATTTACAATAACCGCCGTATCAAATTTTCTAAGAAAAGGCAAATCATTTTCTGCAAAATATTCAACTCCCGGATTTTGCAATCCTATACTATTTAACATTCCACTTGCCGTTTCACAAACTCTTGGTGGCTTGTTTCCACTTTTGGGTTTTAGTGATGTTCCTTTAGTTATAATTCCCCCTAATTGGTTCAAGTCGAAAAATTGATTAAATTCTCTTCCATATCCAAATGTACCAGAAGCTACAGTAACTGGATTTTTCATTTCTATTCCTGCTAAATTTATTTTAGTATTCATTTATGCTAACCCCTCCATTCCTTCTTTTTTTATAATCTCTATCTGTTTTTCCAAATCCATATTAGATATCTTGTCAATAAAATTAATTACTTTATCGATTTTTAAATATTTGGGTTCATCCTCATTTTTATCAGTATCCATATATTTTCTTATATTATCTAAAATTTCTATTTTGTATTTTGAAATCAAATCAAAATTCAGACAATCATAATCATAGTAAAATTTATCCTTATTTTGTATAATTGCTTTAAGTTCATGTTTAAAATATTTATTGTAAAAATAATGATCTACTAATAAATGCAACATATATCCTTTCCAATAGTCCTCATCAATATCTACTTTTGAATCTTCTAAAAATGATTTTATATCAGTTTTAACACGATAGTTGCCCCATTTTCCATAATGTGTAATACTTTTATCTTTTGCTACATCTGTCATATCTACATTTAAATCTGGTGCAATTGTTCCTTTTATAAATTCATTCTCATTTTTTATTTCACCTTTATGTTTTTTCATATACTCTTTTGCAACTGCTATATGTATTGTAAATCCTGGCATTTTAAGTTCCTCCGTTTAAATTTCTACTTCTTTTGCTTCAAATACTGGTCCACCTTTGCATACATGCCAATATTCAGGTGCTTCTGCTGGACTTTTAGCTGTTTTTACTGCACATCCTAAACATGCACCAATTCCACATCCCATTCGTTCTTCTAATGAAATTTGACATGGTATATTTTTTTCCATTGCTAATTCTCTTACTGCTTTTAACATAGGTAATGGTCCACAAGCATAAATACAATCAGGTTCCTCTTTTTCTATGTCCTGTTTTAAGAAATTAATAGCAAAACCCGCCTCTCCATAAGTTCCATCATCAGTAGTAATTATCAATTTGTCAGATACCTTTTTAAATTCTTCTTCTAAAACTACAAAATCCTTATTTCTAAATCCCAAATAAATATTAACATTTTTGTTATCATTTTTAGCACATTTAGAAAGTTCATATAGAGGAAACACACCAATTCCTCCTCCAATTACTGATATTTTTTCATAATTTTCATATTTAAAAGTTCCGAAACCTAATGGTCCTAAAATATCAATCTTGTCTCCAACTTTTTTACTTGATAAAATTTCGGTTCCTTGTCCTTTTACTTGAAAAATAAACTCTACTATTCCTTCATCCTTTTCTAAATTGTAGATACTAATAGGTCTTCGTAGAAAAGGAGCTGTCGTATCTGATACTCTAATCTCAATAAAATTCCCAGGTTTAGCTACTTTAGCAACCTCAGGTGCCTTTACCTTAAAATGGTAAATATCATCTTTTAACTTAACTTTCTCCACCAACTCTGCATATATCTGTACTGGCATTTTCATTTCCTCCTTACTATGTCCAATTGGGGACGTTTCCTTTTGGACATTTTTGTCCATTTTGGGACACTTCTTTTTCTATTTTATAAATTGATTTAATTCTTCTTTCATTCGTATTGCTTCTGCTCTTGTTGCTTTTGCGTACTCGTCCTCTTGGTAAACATCTTTCCATTTATCAGATTTGTAAGCACACATTAAACTTCTAGAAGCGTTAATAATTCCTCCTATACCATTTTTATCAAATCCAAGAGCAATATCTTCTGCTTTTCCTCCTTGTGCTCCATATCCTGGAATTAGAAAGAATGTATGTGGCGCTAGGTTTCTTAATTCTTCTAATTGTTTTGGATATGTTGCTCCTACTACTGCTGCTACACTGCTATATCCATTTTCTCCTCTTAGGTCTTCTCCCCACTTTTCTACTAAACTGGCTACTCTTTTATAAACTTCTTCTCCATTTTCTAATTTAATATCTTGCAATTCACCAGAAGATGGATTCGATGTTTTTACTAATATAAAAATTCCTTTATCATATTTTTTACAATCGTCAATAAAAGGTTTAACGCAGTCAGTTCCCATGTATGGATTTACAGTAACAAACTCAACATCATATATTGATTCCTCTTTGTCTCCAATTTGTGTTTTTCCTAAATAAGCATTTGAATATCCAGTAGCTGTTGATCCAATATCTCCTCTTTTTATATCTGCAATTACTAACATTCCCTTTTCTTTCGCATATTTGCAGGTTTCTTTAAAAGCTTTCATTCCTGGTATTCCATACATCTCATAAAAAGCGATTTGTGGCTTAATTGCTGGAATAATATCACAAGTTGCATCTATTAATTTCTTATTAAACTCGATGATTGCTTGCACCACTCCTTCCAGGTCTTTTGAATATTTACTAGTTACACATTTAGGTAACATTTCATATCTTGGATCTAATCCCATTACAGTTGGATTGTTTGTTTCTTGTATTTTTCCGATTAATTTATCCATTATATTTTTCATCTTGAATTCCTTCTTTCTTTTTAGTTTTTCTAAAGATTTGCTTCATAAATCATTTCCTTTCTGTCTATTACCTATCCTGATAAACAATTTTTCCATTTACTATAGTATATCTTACTTTTCCTTTTAATTTTTTACCTATAAAAGGTGTATTTTTAGATTTTGATACAATCATTTCTTTTGTATAAATATACTCTTCATTTGGGTCAAAAATAGTAATATCAGCTATTTTTCCAACCTCAATGGTTCCTCTGTCTATTTTGATCAGTTTTGCTGGATTATAAGATGTAAGTTTTACTAAATCTAAATATGTTAATTCTTCAGTGTCAATTAAATTCATAATCTCTGCAGATAAAGCAGTTTCAAATCCTATAATTCCATTTGGTGCTTTACTTAAATCTTGATTTTTCTCTTCTTCTGAATGTGGTGCATGGTCTGTTATAATACAGTCAATAGTTCCTTCTTTTAGTCCTTCTATAATTGCTTTTCTATCTTTTTCTTCTCTCAAAGGAGGATTCATTTTTGCATTTGTTCCAGATTCTAACACTTCATCTACTGTAAATGTAAAATAGTGTGGGCATGTTTCACAAGTTATTTTTACTCCTCTTTTTTTGGCATCGCGAATCATGTCTTTACTTGTTTTTGTACTGATGTGACATATATGTCCTCTTACTCCATTGGTTTCTGAAATAACAATTTCACGAGCAGCCATAATTTCTTCTGCTTCTGGCAAAACTCCTTCTACTCCCAATTTCTCGGCCACCTCTCCATGATTAATTGCACCTGCTGCAACTGATTTTTCTTCGCAATGAGATGCAACAAAGGTTCCTAAGTGATTTGCCTCTATCATGGCTTTTCTCATCATTCTACTATTCACAACTGGCATCCCATCATCTGAAAATGCAATTGCACCTGCCTTTTTCATTTCATCAAAATCAACTAATTCTTCACCTTTTTCTCCTTTACTAACAGAAGAATATGGTAGCACATTACATAAATCTACATTTTTTGCTTCTTCTATTATTTTTTGCAAAATAATAGCGCTATCTGGGGTTGGTTTTGTATTTGGCATAGGACAAATTGTTGTAAAACCACCGGCAACGGCGCTTTGACTACCTGTCTTGATGGTTTCTTTATATTCAAAGCCAGGTTCTCTTAGATGACAATGAATATCAATCATTCCAGGTATTATATTTAAATTCGTACAATCAATTACTTTATCTGCTTCTTCAGAATTAATAGATGTTTCGATCTTTTTTATTTTATTATCTTCAATTAAAATATCTGTTATTTTATCAGTTTCAGTTTTATAATCAATTAATCTGCCGTTTTTTAGTAATAATTTCATAAAAATATCCTCCTTCATTTTTCTACATATTATCATTTTATGTCTTCTTTTTCAACTATTTTTTATATTTAATAATAAAAATTTTTTAATTTCTTTTACTATTCAGTCTTAATTAAAACTTATATTAATTTCAAACACCGCGTAAGCGACCAAACGAGCTATAAGCGAGTGCGATTGGAGCAACCTACATGTTTTTATTTATATTAACAGGTTTCGACACACAAGGTGTTTCAAATTAATATAAGTTTTAATTAAGACCTAAAGCAACCAATTTATACCTTAGTTTGACAAATTAGCTTTTTTTAATTAAAATATCATTAGAATTTTAATTTAGGGGGATTTAAAATGTTTAATCTTGCAAACTATTTATTTGAAACAAACGCAATCAGATTTTGCGAAGAAAACAAACCGTTTTGGTATACTTCAGGAAAAATTGGTCCTTATTTTATTAACACTCACTTTATTTATGGAAGTGAAAAAGATGCAGTAGAACTTTTAAGTTTTATTGATGAAGCATTATCTGATAAAATGACTTTACCAAAGAAAGTTTTTGAAAAAGTTTTAGAACAATATAATACAAATAAAATTTATAAAGATGTTATTAATCATATGAAATCTTATATCGAAGAAAATATTGATGTTTCTGAAGTTGATTACATCTCTGGCGGTGAAAGAAGAGATTGGTTCTTTTCTAATATAATTGCTTATCTATTAAAAAAGCCACATATATCAATTTATAAAGACTTGTCTACTGTTGTAAGTGATTACAATTTTGAAAAAACAGAAGTTGTATCAAGTTTAAAAGACAAAAAAGTTTTACATGTTGCTGATTTAATTACTGTGGCATCTAGTTACCTTCGTGCTTGGATTCCAGCAATAAAAAATTTAGGTGCTAATATGTGTTGGTCTTGTGTTGTAGTAGATAGAATGCAAGGCGGAAAAGATAAACTTGAGGCTGAAGGTGTGAAAGCTTTATCTTTAGTTAATGTAGATTCTAATTTATTTAAAACAGCTTTTGATATGGGTATTATTAATGATAACCAACTTCAATTATTAAATAGTTTTTTTGCTTATTTTGATGGTTCTATGAAGGATTTCTTGGTTTCACATCCAGAGTTCTTAGAAAATGCTTTAAATAGTGACGAGAAAACAAAAAAAAGAGCAAAGTTACTGGTAGATGGTAATTTATATGGATTAGATCTATAATAGTCATTACCTATTTTACAAAAAATGAGAAGAATTTAATTCTTCTCATTTTTATTTTAATTTTTATCTTTCAATGTCACTTTCATTTTTGACATTATTTACCTCTCGTGTCTTTATACGATCATTAAGTTTTTGGAAACAATCTGTTAAACCTAAAATATCTTCTTTATCAGAAACAAAATCAGCAATTCCTTTTACTTCAGTTCTACTATTTTTTGGACACAATACATATCCTACTCCACTGTTCTTAACGGTCTTCATAGCATCAATATCATTTCTTCCATTGCCACAATAAATACACATAGCTAAATCATCTTTTGCTTTATGAACATCTACATATTCTTTTACATATCTTTGTTTCCCTGACCTTGCTATATCAAATGTGTCATAAGTATTAATACCTTCAAATAAGAATATTCTATCTTCTGTATATTCAGAAGAAAAAAATCCATCATTTTGTTTAGAAGCAATAGCACCTTTTGGAATACTTAAATTTGACTTTTTAATACTATTATAATTACATATATTATTATCCAGCTTTTTTAAAATGTTTTTCATTGAAGTTAAATCAACTGGCGAAACAATGTGTAAATGAATTTTAGAATCTGTATTTTTCTCCAATTTATCTAATTGTTCCAAAAAATGAAACATAGCCTCATCATCATATTGTCCATCACTTTCTCTTAATAAAGTTCCTTCTAAATCACTAAATAATAGAATTACTTTTTTATCTATAGCATTCATTACAAATCCACCTTTCTGACCATTCTTCCTCATGTATAATTATATCATAAAAGGAGAAATTTGACAATAAATACGCGCTTAATTAGTCTAGATATCATATTTTATTTATTAATTATCCTATTTACATCAACTACTGTTACCCCATCTGGAATATTTGACAAAACAGTAGCATTTGCACCAATTTTGACATTATTACCTATTTTTATTGGCCCGTAATACCTTTGCTCCTGACCCAACCATTACATTGTTTCCTAAATCAGGATGTCTTTTATATTTATCTTTTCCTGTTCCTCCTAAAGTAGAATTATGATAAATTGTACAATCGTTTCCAACTGTTGCTGTCTCTCCTATTACAATACCCATTCCATGATCAATAAAAAGTCTTCTTCCAATTTTAGCACCAGGATGAATCTCAATACCAGTAAAAAATCTTCCAATTTGTGATATCAGTCTAGCCAAGAATAATAATTTATGTTTATATAAAAAATGTGCTATTCTATGAAAAACTAATATATGAAATCCGGGATATAAAATAATTGCTTCTAATATATTTCTACAAGCCGGATCCTTTTCTTTAATATTTTTAGCATCTTCATGCAATTCTTTAAAAACTCTCATACATACCACCTATAATATGATATGTAATGATATTCAAAAAGGGAACATTTAATTTTTTCAAATATTTTGTGCTTCTGTAACTTCTTTTACTTCTTCTAATGAAGTAATTTTACTAAGTAATTCATTCTTTTTAAAGCCCCTTTTGTTATAATGACCAATAATTTTAACTGTCTCACCTTTGTCACTGGTTTCCTCTTTATTTGGTTTTTTAATATTTTTTATTTCTACTTTATACTCTGTTAAACAATCTTCTATTTCTGTCAAAGCTTCATTTAATTTTTTACTAGTTCTAACTTCTAATTCTAATACATTAAAATGATCTAAACGTTCAGATATTTTATATGAATAAGAAAGAAGAATGTAAGCTATCAATGTTGTTATTATTCCCCCTAAATAAAATCCTGCTCCTATACTTAATCCAATACAAGTAACAGCCAAAAGTCCTGCTGCTGTGGTTAATCCTTTTACATTAAATCCATCTCTTAAAATAGTACCTGCACCTATGAAACCTATTCCAGATAATAGTTGAGCAGGTATTCTAGAAGGATCTATATTATACTCTCCTGACATATATTCTCCGCAAAGCATAATTAAAACTGAACTTAATCCAACTAATGCATGCGTTCTAAAACCTGCTGGCTTACTCCACGATGACCTTTCCAATCCTATCATTCCAGCTAAAACACACCCTAATATTAACTTAACAATTGCTTGAAACCAAAAAGATGATATAATACTAATTATAAATTCCATTTTTTTCCTCCTTTGTAATAAAATGCATTAAGCACGAATTATATCACAAAATTTCACAAATGCAACAAAAAAATTGGTTATTAAACCAATTTTTCTAATTCTCTTATTTTATCACGAAGTTCGGCTGCCTTTTCAAATTCCATTTCTGCTGCATATTTTAACATTTCATCTGTTAGTTTAGCTATAACATCTTTTATGTCTTCTTCTTTTTCTAATTTGTATTCAACTTCAATATCTTCTACTGTTGTTATCGCAATATTATCTCTTACTGATTTCTGAATTGTTTTTGGTATAATATTATGTTCTTTGTTGTATTCTTCTTGTATTTTTCTTCTTCTATTAGTTTCTGAAATTGCTTTTTCCATACTTTCTGTTAGTTCATCTGCATACATAATAACTGTTCCATCAGTATTTCTAGCCGCACGTCCAATAGTTTGTATTAATGACCTTTCAGAACGTAAGAAACCTTCTTTATCTGCATCTAATATAGCAACTAAAGATACCTCTGGTATATCCAAACCTTCTCTTAAAAGGTTAATTCCAATTAGAACATCAAACTCTCCTAAACGTAAATTACGTATAATTTCCATTCTTTCTAGAGCCTTTGTATCTGAATGCATATAATTTACTTTTATATCTAAACTTTTTAAATATTCGGTTAAATCTTCAGCCATTTTTTTTGTTAACGTTGTTACTAATACTCTTTCTTTTCTTTCCACTCTAATTCTGATTTGTTCTAATAAATCATCAATTTGATTTGTTACTGGTTTTACTTCTATTTTAGGGTCTAATAGTCCTGTTGGTCTTATTATTTGTTCTACCACATTAGATTTAGCATGTTCTTTTTCATATTCTGCTGGTGTTGCACTTACAAATATAACTTGATTTATTCTTTCTTCAAACTCCTTAAATGTTAATGGTCTATTATCAAAAGCTGATGGTAATCTAAAACCATAGTTTACTAAAGATTCTTTTCTTGCTCTATCACCATTATACATAGCTTTTACTTGTGGAATTGTTGCATGTGACTCATCAATTAATAGTAGAAAATCATCTGGAAAATAATTAAATAAAGTATATGGTGGGCTCCCCTCTGGCCTTCCGCTAATATGTCTTGAATAATTTTCAATTCCTGAGCAAAATCCAGTTTCCTTCATCATTTCTATATCAAAATTTGTTCTTTCTTCAATTCTTTGTGCTTCAATTAGTTTATTTTGAGATTTAAAATATTTAATTCTTTCCTCCATCTCTTGTTCAATTGTTACAATTGCTCTTTTCATTTTTTCTTTAGTTGTAACATAATGAGATGCAGGTGAAATTAAAATATGTCTTCTAGTTCCTATCGGTTTTCCTGTTAATGGATTTATCTCTGTAATCTTTTCAATTTCATCTCCCCAGAACTCTACTCTTACAGCTGATTCTGACTGATCTGATGGATAAATTTCTACGATATCTCCTTTTGCTCTAAATGTTCCTCTTTGAAAGTCAATTTCGTTTCTCGTATATTGCATTGAGATTAGTTTTTTTAAGACTTCGTCTCTTGACTTTTTCATTCCTGGTCTTAATGATAACATCATTTCTTGGTAATCTACTGGGTCTCCTAACCCATATATACAAGAAACAGAAGCTACAATAATAACATCTCTTGTTTCAAATAAAGATAAAGTTGCTGAATGACGTAATTTATCAATTTCATCGTTAATAGATGAGTCTTTTTCAATATAAGTATCAGTAGAAGGAATATAGCTTTCTGGTTGATAATAATCATAGTAACTAACAAAATACTCAACATTGTTTTCCGGAAAAAACTCTTTGAATTCACTATATAATTGCCCTGCTAAAGTCTTATTATGTGCTAAAACAAGTGTTGGCTTTTGTACTTTTTGTATAATATTTGCCATTGTAAAGGTTTTTCCGAGAGCCTGTAACGCCAAGCAAAGTCTGGTATTTCTTACCTTCTTTTACTCCTTTTGCCAAATATTCAATTGCTCGTGGTTGGTCTCCTGTTGGCTTATATTCTGAATGTAATTTAAACATATTTCCTCCTCCTATGAAATTTTTTTATTTAACATCAATGTACAATTTAAGTAGATTATATCATATTTATTCAAACTATCAATATTTTTATTTTATAAAACAAAAAACATTCCATAAAAATATTCATGGAATGTTTTTCATCTTGAAAATTATCTAAGATTAAGATTTTCTCTAAAAAACGTATCTACCTCTTCTTGGGAAAGATATTCTTTTTCGCAAAGAAGATTTGCTAATTTCAAAAGAACTTCTTTGTTAGAGCTAATTATTTCTTGAGTTTTTTGGTATAAATTTTTACAAATTTCTTCCGCTTGTTCTATTCTTTCGCTCTCAATTTCGTCATTATAGTTACTTTCATCTCTAATTTTTACTAAAAAGTTCCCATCCATAGCAAATCGTGTGACCATATTATGAGCAATACTGCTAGCTTTTTCAAAATCACTAGCTGCTCCAGTAGAAATATCCTTAAATATTATTTCTTCGGCAACTCTTCCTCCATAACAAACTTGAATTTGAGTTTCCAAGTCGCTTTTTCTTTGATATTGTTTGTCAGATATATCTTGTAAATTATATCCTCCTGTTCTTCCTCTTGGAATTATAGATATTCCCAAAATTGCGGTTTCTGGTTTTAATATTGCAGATACAAGTGCAT
>CALYAH010000093.1 GCA_944393455.1 uncultured Clostridia bacterium | reverse complement strand
GTTTTGCAATTTGTCCAACTAGTCTTTCCCCATTTTTAGAAAAAGCCACAACAGATGGTGTTGTTCTATTTCCTTCTGCATTTGGTATAACAACTGGTTCTCCTCCTTCCATAACTGCTACACATGAGTTTGTTGTTCCTAAGTCAATTCCTATAATTTTTCCCATTTTCAATTCCTCCTAAATTAAATTTATATTTTTAAAATTAATACCTTTCATATGTTGTCATTCTTTTTTAAATCAAGAATGATTTTTCGATTGTTTTCTAAAGTTTCTTTTGTTGTTTTTTTCATTCATTCTTCTTTTGTCATATTAGATAATCTCCAATTCGATAACTCTCCATATTGCATTTCTTCTCCTAGCCATTCTGGCTTTTGGAAAGTATTTGCTATATCTTCATTTGGAAATTCTACTTCTGCTGTTATTAAATCTTGTAAGTAATCTTTATATATGTCCATTTCTACCTTTAAGTTATCTTCTATTGGTATAATCATTCTTGTCTTTCCTATTATGCTACTGATTCTATTTTTTATGAATTCATTAAACTCTTCTTCCTGAATATAACTTTCTATTTCATATGCATTTGCCACAGTAGAATCCTTATGATACGCTATGTCTCCTTTTGTTTTAACTGTATAAATATATTTTATATCATCAGACTTTTTATCTCGCATTTTTCGAATTCTAATCACTGTTTTTGCATCTTTATATATAAATGCTTGTTCTATATCCAATATATTTGTTATTTTAAAATTTTCAGAAAAATATTTTACTGCATATTTTTTCTATTTCTTGTTTCAAATATTCCACACTCTTTTCCATTTAATTGTATCTTACATGACATATGTAA
The DNA here is from genome assembly GCA_944393455.1 of uncultured Clostridia bacterium. Taxonomy (GTDB): domain Bacteria; phylum Bacillota; class Clostridia; order TANB77; family CAG-508; genus CAG-269. Next base: position 12,763 of record CALYAH010000093.1, on the reverse strand, counting down.
AATACATTGGTAAACTACAAAGTAATATTATTGAAAATATTATCATAAATTTTGCAAATGTAAATTCCTCATTTGTTTTTTTGCAATACATATAATTAATTAAAACAGTTATTACAAATGCAATTATTGTAAAAATAACTCTCAATATAAGACTTAAAATAAATTTTCCTACTGCTACCATAATAAATTCCTTTCTATACCATTAATTCTACTTGCCCTGAAGTAACATTTCCAGCTTGCATTGTCAAAAATCCATAAATCACTAATACTGCAAATATAATTAAAAATGAAGAAATTTTATGCTCTTTATGATTGATTTTTGTATATACATAATTAATGATAAAGGAAAATATTAGTGATAACATTATCCAAATAATTTCTACTATTATTTCCATATTTACTCCTATCTATAAATGAATAAAAATGTGAAAATTGCTACTTGTAATTGTTTTAATTTGCCACAACTACCATAGAATGTCTAATAATTTTTGAGCCAATTTTATATCCCTTTCTATATTCTTGAACAATTTCTTTTTCACCTTTTGTATCATCTTGTACACTGCTTACTGCCTCGTGTAATTCTGGATCAAAAGTTTCTCCTAAAGCCTGAATTTCTTCCACTCCTTTTGCTGCCAAAACATCTTTAAATTGTTTTAATACTAGTTCTACTCCCTGTTTATAATTTTCATCTGTTGTTTCCACCTTTGCCGCATTTTCTAGATTATCTACTACTGGAAGTATTACTTCTACAACGTCTGAAAGAATTGAGTTATATAAACTTTCTCTTTCTTTATTACTTCTTTTTTTGTAATTTTCAAATTCAGCCAAAATCCTTTTATATCTGTCATCTAGTTCGTCATAATCTTGTTTAGGTACCATATCGTCATGTTTCTTTTCTTTTTTGGCTTCTTTTTGATTTTTTTCTATTTCTTCATTTCTATCTTTTTCTTTCTCTGACATTTTATACCTTCTTTCTTTTTTATTTTTCACCATTTAATTTTTGATTTATATATTTCATAACTGAAATAACTTTTGAATAATCCATTCTTTTAGGACCAATAATTCCAATTGTTCCCAAATCTTTTCCATTTACTTTATGTTTAAAAGTTACAACACTAAAATCTTTTAATTGTTCTTGCTCATTTTCTTCTCCGATATAGACTTTAATATCTTCTGCAAATCCTGAATTCAACATATCAGCAACTAGTTCTTTTGTATCTAATATGTTAACAAAATTTTTTGCTACTTCTAAACTATTAAATTCTGGTAAATCAAATGCTTTATTAGTACCTTCCAAATAGATTTTATTATCTTCCTCTAATACCTTTTTTATTTGTTCAATAATCGGTTTAATTACATTTACGCTATACGTCATTTCATCATATAAATATTCTTCTAATGGTCTGTTTATTGTTTCAATTGGCTGTCCTTTTAACTTTTTATTAAACATATAATTCATTGTTTCTACTTGCTTTTCACTTATATCTTCATCAAATTTTATAACAGTTTCCTTAACTAACCCTGTATCTGTTAAAATAACTGCCATTATCATCCTTGTTCCTAATAAGACAAATTTAATTTCTTCAATTAGTTGACTCATTGTTTTTGGTCCGATAGATACTGTTGTATAATGCGTTACTTCCGAAATAGTATTAGCTGTTATTTTTGTTAAATCTTCTATTTCATTTACTTTTGTTTCTAGTTTATCACTTATATATTTAATTTCTTCTAAACTAATATCATTGTCGTTTAACAGTTCATCAACATAATATCTATATCCTTTTGCTGATGGCACTCTTCCACTTGATGTATGTGTTTTATCTAGGTATCCTTTTTTCTCTAAGTCTGCCATTTCATTACGAATGGTTGCACTACTATAGTCTAACCCATGGGTTTTAGTTAGTGCATTTGAACTTACTGGCTCTGCTGTGTTAACATATTCTTCTACAATTGCTTGTAGTACTTTTTTCTTTCTATCATCTAACAATTTTTTCACCTCTTTTAGTTTCTAATTGCTAGTTTTTCTTTTTAGCACTCTCGTTGTTCTTTTGCTAACCTTTTATATATTATACCCGATTTTAGCACTTGTCAATACTTTCTGCTAAAATTTTTGTGAATTTTTTGTGAATAAAAAACAGCCTTATTTTTAATAAAGCTGTTCTATATATTATCTTTGATTATAGTAAAGTGTACTTATTATATATGTATCTTATGCTCACAATAATTGCCATAAATTAATTGTTTTTTATATTTTTTTATTTTCGAATTCTTTCTTTATTTGCTCTAATTCTTTGTCTCCTATTTTAGTTATTTTCTTTATAAAATTTTCATCTACTTTATTTTTTAGCATCTCAGTAATAAATTTATTTGTTGTTTCCTTTATTCCACATTCCATTCCTTGTTCCATTCCACGTTTCATTCCTTGTTTTATTCCTTGTTTCATTCCTTGTTTCATTCCTCGTTCTGTTCCTCTTTTTACTGCTTGTGCTTCTTTTTCATCAAAATAATCCGCTAATATATCTAAAAACATACTATCCTCTCCTTCCTTATTTAATTCCTGTAAAATTTCTTTTGCTTTCTCTACTCCAATCTTCTTTGGTAAAAGATAAATTATAATAAGTTCTAAAAAATACCTATCATCAGCATCCAAATTTCTACTCGTTATTTCCTTTATTGCTTTAAATATTTCTTCTGGTTTGTATAGTTTTTCTAATAACATTGCCTTTGACAAAATACTATCTGCTTTCATTAATTGTTCTTTTGTATAATCATTTATGTCTAACAAATAATATCGATTTGATAACATGTTTGGGCTACCTTCTACTCTTTCTTGTCTTTGTTCAATAGATCTTGCTGCTGTCCATTTTACTTTTCCTGTGTATAATACAATTTGATAAACATTTGCTATAACTTCTTTTTTATTTTTCATTTTTTCTTTACTTGTAGCACTTCTTATAATTTCCATACTATATTCTAGTATTCTAACTGGCATAGAATAATCCACTTTGCTTTGGTGTTCAATTAAAAAGAATATCGATTTTCCTTTTAATTTATATATAATATCTGATTCTCTATTTTCTAATTCCGGTAAAATAAATTTTCTATTATATTTTTCTATATCTTCTTCTTTGAATTTATTTCTATCTAGTTGAAGACAATAATTAATAAGTTTGATTGCCTCCTTTTTATTATCTAAAATTTCTTTAAAAATTTTGTCTCTTGTATGTTTCTTAATATTAAGTTCATATTCAACACCATCTTCCATTAGCTGTAACTTTTTGTTTTTTAATTGTTTGTACTCTAAATAATCTTGATAAGTATATCCTTTCAAGTTTTTTCTCCTTTCATTATATTTCTTTTTTATCTTTAAGTCAATTTTTATCTTATAGTAAAATAGCATTTTTTATAATCTTTACTTTATTTTCCTTTAATTATCTCCTTCTTTCTCTTTATTACTTTTTTTGGAATATTTTGATCTAATTTCTTGAATTAAAAAAATGAAAAAAAACTACGAATGCAATTAAAGATTATTGCATTTGTAGTTTATCACTTTTATTTGATTTTTTCAAGTTTTTCTTAACTCTTTCTTACTTGCTTATATATATTTATTGAATCTTTTAATATTCTGAAATGACTTGCCTTGTTTTTATTCTTATAAACTGTTTTTATAGTAATCTCAAGTATGTCTATTTTTTTCTTAATACAATATAATAAGATATTTGTCTCATATTCAAATCTCTCTCCATCTATTTTTTCAAAATCCTTTAAATACTTTATTGGGATAGCTCTTAATCCTGTTTGTGTATCTTCTATACTTCTTTTTGCCTTTTTTTCAATGATTTTACTTATCATCTTATTTCCCATTCTACTCCTTAACGGTATTCCTTTTACATTAAAATTTCTTTTTCCCAATATTAACATATCTTTTTGTTTTTGAAATACTTCACAAATTTTATAAATGTCTTGAATTTCATGTTGGCCATCTGCATCTACCGTTACTACTCCTATGACATCATGATAATTTTTTATAACATACCTAAACCCTGTTTTTAAAGCTCTGCCTTTCCCCTTATTTCTATTATGTTCTAATATTTTGCAATCTTTTTTTATCTCTTCAAAATACCTTCTGCTTTCTGAACCGTCATTTACAACTATAATTTTATAACTTTTTTTTAAGTCCCTAACCAACTTTATCAATTCTTCGCTCGGATTATATGCAGGTATTAGTATAACAATTTCTTTTTTCAACTCTCTCACCACATTTTATATAAAGCTAACTTAATATCATTCTACTCTTTCTAAAAATATTTGTCCATTTATTTCATTTATTTTGTATAATATGTCATTTCCTATATAAGCATCTTCAACCAAATTCTTTAATTGTTCTTTTACCGTATCTTCCATTCTGTAAATATATAAATGTGTATAACACCCATTTTTTACTACTTCCTTAAACTCCTCTTCTGATGAAAATGTGCCAATTATTGATTTTGATATTTTAATCGGCATAATTTCATACTGATTCATAGATGTTATTATTGTTGCTAATAATATTATTATACAACTTCTTATTATTTCCTTTTTGTTCTTATTTTTAAGTCTTTTACTAAAATTATTATCATTGTTTTCTTCTTCAAAAGCATAAAATATAGTTGCTCCAAACATAACACCTATGATTCCGTCTACTAATACAATATATACTAAATGTTATAATTCATTATATAAAATTTCGTAGAGTAAGAAACTCTACGAAATTTCTATTTTTCCAAACTTTGCTTTAACATCCATAAAACCTTCATATAATCAGAAATATATTCATCCATCAAACTAGATGTAGCATATAGATTCTGTTCATCTGCCTGTTTCTTAATTTCAGTAACCTTATTTAATAAAGTTTCATAGTCCTTTATTACATTTTCAAAAATAGTATAATCTTTTATTTTTTCATTTTTTGCTTCTTGTATACAAGTATTATTCAGATAATCTTGCATTGTTCCTAAGGGCTGATTTCCTAACATCAAAATATGTTCTGCTATTTCATCAATCTGTTCATTTATTTCGTCATAATATTCTTCTAATTTCGCATGCAATACAAAAAAGTCTTTCCCATAAACATTCCAATGATAGTTTTGTAATTTTCTATAAAATACATTTAAATCTGATAAAAATGTATTTAAATCTTTTATTATTTTTTCCATTTTACTTCTCTCCTTTATATATTTTAAATACATTCTACCCTCAATTTTTATAATTTATTCACTTAAATTTTGTATTCTTATATTTTGAATATAAATGGATTTACTTTTATAAAATATTCTTATTTCGGTTATACTAATAAAAAATTTTATAGGAGGTATAATATGAATAATGAAGAATACATTTTAACTGAGGTAAACAAAGGAATTAAAATGGGAATGGATTCTATTTCTAATATTTCTGATAAAGTACAAGATAACAACTTAAGGCAAGATTTACAATATCAATATAATAAATATAATGAAATTTTAAATAAAGTAAACAATCAATTAAGCAAATATGGCGAATTTCCAAAAGAATTAAATCCTATGCAAAAAGCAATGGGGTGGATGATGATTGAATGGAATACTATGAATGATAAAAGTGATTCTAAAATTTCTGAAATGATGCTTCAAGGAACTAATATGGGAATTATAGAAGGCGTTAAATTATTGCATCAAAATCCTGATTGTGATACAGAAATAAAAAATATTTTAAATGAATTTGTTAAATTTCAAGAAAATACAGTTGAGCAATTAAAAAAATATTTATAATATAAGAATAAAGAACAAAGATGTCTCTTTGCTCTTTATTCTTCATTTACATCAATTAGTGAAAATAATTCTTTATTATCATTTAGCTCTATAATATTCATTATAACGCCTTCACCTAATACTTTTCCTCCAAGTTTTTCAATTTCTTTTTTCATTGAAGTCATAGTATTTCCTGTTGCATAAATATCATCGATAATATAAAAATTTTTATTTTCGTATTTTTCATTTACCAATTTAGGTAATTCTAAAATATCCTTTCCATATTCCTTTTCATACTCAAATTGAGCTTCAACTGTTGTTGGTGGCAATTTTCCTTTTTTTCTAACTGGCACACACCCTACATTTAATTCATTTGCTATTAGAGTTCCAAACAAAAATCCTCTTGCCTCTGGCGCTACAATATAATCTATCTTTTTATCTTTTAACTCTTCAACAAATTTCTCTGTTATTTCTCTTAATACATCTTTTTGTAAGATTAATGGTGTAATATCAATAAATTCAATACCTTCTACTGGATAATCTTTTTGGGTTCTAATATTTAGTTCATTTTTTAATACATTTTTTACAATTTTCATTCTTATTCCCCTTCATATTCTATATTTGGATTAAATGCTAATATGCTTTGGAAAATAGGTGGTAATAATAAAATTCCAAATCCAAATAAGGCTCCTTTACCAAATACGTTTGATAAACAAAATCTTTTCATTATAGCTATAATTAGCATTGCTATCCATCCAAATATTGGTATTAGCCAAAGTAACATAAGCCATGGTGATAGTCCACAAATCTGATACATAGTAATTTGTCTATAAACTGGTATAATAGCTGCCCAGCCATTTTTTCCTGCTTTTTTGTATAATATCCATCTAAGAATAGTACCATATACAAATAATACACCAAGTACTATTAAAATAGCTCTTACAATTTGATTTGCCAACAATAATTTTACAAATATTTCTATTTTTTTATCATTAGGTGTTTCTTGTACTGCATTTTGTAAGGCCTGATTTACTGTATATCCCTGTTCTATCTTTCTTTGTATTTCTTCTAAATCAATGTCATTTTTTATAATTTCTCTTACAGTTTCTGTATCTGTTGTTTTTAAAAAACCTGTTCCTGCTGCTATAACTTCTTCACTAACGCCTTGATCTTTTATTTCTTCTTTATGTTCTTCTATCATATTAGCTATTTCTTCATTTGAGTATTGTTCACTTAATTCATCATATACTTTTAAGATCTCCTCTGTTGAAATATTGTTTATATCAATATCCTGTGCATAATTTTCTATTTGTTGCTCTATCGAATTTTCCTTTGCTTGCACATGACTAAATGACATTGTTACCAAAAATATCGTTAATATTATCATTATAAACTTTCTAATCTTTTTCATTTTTCATCTCTTCTTTCATATAATTATAAAATCTTTCCTTTTTCTTTTCTGAATTTTGTGAATCCCAAAATTCAATTTTTCCTTCGTTTTCTTCTAATAAGTTTTTTTCTTTTAATACTTCTTTCAGATGTTTTGCTAAATTTGGTGCTCCATTAAAAAATAAAATGTCATCTCCTAAACTTTCCTGTATTTCTTTTTGTACTAATGGATAATGAGTACATCCGAAGTACTACGTTTTTAATTTTCCCTTTATATGGTCCTAAAGTCTTTTGTAAATATTTTTTTAATTCTTCCTTATCTCCTGCTTTTATAATATCAGCTAAACCAACACAAGATAATAATTCTGTTTTATGATTATCATATTTATGATAAAGTAAATTAAACTTTTCACTTTCAATTGTTCCTTTTGTTGCCATAACTAAAGTTGGTTGATCATAAGAATAATCATGTACCATTTTATAAGCCGGCTCAATTGCTATAAATGGTATTTCAGGATATTTACCTCTTAAATACTTTGCTGCTCTACTACTAGCTGTGTTGCATGCAATTACAATCGCTTTACATCCTTTTTTTATAAGAAACTGCACAATATTGTCACATATTTCTAAAATTTCCTCATTCGTTTTATCTCCATATGGATTATTCTTTGAGTCACTATAATAAATATAGTTCTCTTGTGGAAGTACTTTTACAACTTCTTTTAAAACTGTCACCCCGCCTATTCCAGAATCAAATACTCCTATATTTCTTTTTCCTTTCATTTTACTCTCCTATTTAAGTATATTAAATAAATTTCTATTTTTGTCCTCTTTATTATATCTCTGTTTTTCTAATATAGCAAGAAAAACAAACAAATAAACCATCCTACTTTTAATAAGTGAATGGTTTATCTTTTTATTAATCTTGTAATATATTTATTATTTTCTGTCTTAATTCTTCGTTAGCATTTAATATAAGTGTATTATTAAAGCATATTGCAGTAGCTCTACTTTCTTGCGTTGTTAGTCTTACTTCCAAAGTTTCTTTATTTCTTACTACCAATTCTTCTAATTTTAGTCCATCTACTTCATATATTTCTATTGTTTGTCCATCTACTTGATAACTATATCCTTCCTCTTCTAAAGCTGTTTCTACACATTCTTGTTTATTTGTTAGGTTTAATCCACCTTCTTTTAACAAATTTTCTATGTCTTCTACGCTTTCTTTACGACTTTCTTTTCTTTCTTCTTCTGTTTTTATTTCATAAGAATAGTTACCTTCTGTTTGCTCATTAGTATTTTTAATAAATAACATCAAACCTGCAACAATTAGTACTACTACTAAAATTATTACAATTATTATAATATTCTTTTTATTCATTTGTACCTCCTTGCCATTCAAATATTGGATATCCATCATTTACTCCTGTGACGATTTTCCATTTGTTAAATTTCAAGTTTTCTGGCAATGTATAATCTCCTAAAATAGTTTGTTCTTCATTTAATATATCTAGCATCTCACTTATATAGTCTAATGTACATGTTTCTAAAACTCCTGATGCGTCTTGTCTATTTCCTGCTCCTTTTGTCCATGTATTTTCTAGATATTTAGCGTTTTCTAAAACGTTAACACCACTAGTATATGAAGTTCCCGCTACTCCACCTACATAGATTTGGCTTTGTATTTGCAATATCAATTCTCCAAAATTAGTTACATTCTTTAAAAGAGCCCAGTAATCTATTCCAACTATTCCTCCAATACCAGGAGATTGAGGTGTTGCCGCTGTTACATTTATTTCTCCTGTATTATAACAATTTACTACTCTACAGTATGATTGGTCACCAACTATTCCTCCTACTAATAATTTTGAACTATCTCCGTTAACGGTTACATTACCTCTATTATAACAATTGCCCACTAGTCCATTTTTATGGTAACCTACTATTCCGCCTGCACTTGTAACTTTCTTAACGCTTACATCTCCTAAATTATAACAATTAACTACAATTCCGGAATTACCAGAATTTCCTTTAATTCCTCCTACCAAACCAACTTCTTCAGTTATATTAATATTACCTGTATTATAGCATCTATTTATCGTCGCATTAATAGTATTTGAATTTCCTACTACTCCACCTATAATTGAGCCTGTTGCTATATTTATATTTCCTGTATTATAACAATCCTTTATTTCTGCTTCTCCTACATGATATGCACAAATTCCTCCAAAATAAATGATATTTGCAAAGTTCATATCTTGAATATTGCTGCTATTTTCAATAATTCCACCATCATTATATCCTGCAATTCCTCCTATATATCCTTCAAAGTTCTCTATAGCAAATTCTACTTGATTTTTAACATTTTTTATATTTCCATAATTATAGCCTACAATTCCACCTACTTGTTTGTAACTATAATCTGTCTCTTCAGTATTTACTTCTATTTTCCCTGATACAATCATATTTCTAATTTCTCCGTAATTTATTCCCAAAAGTCCTATATTGTTTGTATTAGGATTATCTATATATAGATTTTTAATCTCATAATTATTTCCATCAAATATTCCCTTAAAGTCATACCTTAAGTTGATTTCTGATATGTATTTACCTCCAATTGGCAGAAATCCACTTCCTGTTGTTACTTCTTTTTTTATTCCTTCTGTTATTCCATCATTATTGTAATCACCAAATGTCTCTGTATCATTTGGATTTTTATAACATGCATCATCTGAAAAGTCTAAATCATTAGCTAAATTTATCGTTTTTCCTTCATAATTATATCCTCTATTTGTATTAACTGAAAGTGCAATTAAGTCTTCGACTGTTTGTATTTTATACTTATTTTCACCATCTTGAGCTATTTCAATTTCTTCATTTTTTATTGAGTTTATTTCTATGTTTTCTTTCACTATTCGACCATTATATTATACTAAAAATTCATAAATACCATTTTGAGTAACTGGATATTCAATGTAATTTTTATATATTAAATCAATTGTTGAAATACTTCCATCTGGCTTTGTTATATTTACTACAAGATTTTGATATTTTTCTTGATACTCTGTGTAATACTCTTGATATTCTTTTGGACATACATAGTTCCAATTTATTAACATATCTCTAATACTTGATTCACCATTTGCTATACAATATTCTTCTAAGTTCGTACATTCTTCTTGTAACCAACCATTTTCGTACTCCCACTTAAAAATTTCCTGAATAGATGTAAAAGGAGTATCGACATTTCCATAATATTCATACATCCAATAGTTGGCTCCATCTATAAACATTTTTTCTAGTCCGGCTTCATCTACTCCATTTAACTTTTCACTTGCAAATTCATTATATGCCCTTAATTCTGGTATTCCCCCAATGCTTGCCTTTGCTATAATAATTGAATAGGTAAAATCGTTTGCATCTTTACTACTCAGTTCTAAATATGGCCTTCCTTCTCTTTTGGTTTCTTCTGTTATTGTAGTATTTCCTTTAATGCTATATAAAACTTTATCCTTGATATAATATAAAGTTCCATCTGTAAAATCTTTTATATAAGCATTGTCAAACTCATATATATTAGATATTGTATCTTCGCTTACTTTTTTACCGTTATTTCCTAATGAGTTATCTACTTTTAATGCTTCAAAATCTTGTATGACTCCTACTAGTCTTGTAGTATCTTCTATCTCAACACTTTTTGCTATTCTATCTGTTACTAATATCATGTCATTTATATCTTCATAACTAGATTTATCCATCCCCTTTTCCATTTCGTACAATTCTATACTTTCATTTACTGCCGATAATTCTGTCATTATTTTAGCTCTTTTGGATTGTTCGATAATTCCACTATTGTTAGTAATAGCCCCTATAGATACTCCTGCTAATATGATTAAAACAACAATTGTTATTACTAGCGCAATAAGTGTTATACCTTTATTTTGGTCCATTTTCTTTTGCATCCCCAAACGATTATTCATTAAAATATTTCCTCCTTCTTTTGTTTTTTTCCTAAAGTTTTATACTCTACGAAAAAATAGAAGTTAATGTAATATCTATTGCTCTAAGCATTACATCGACTTCTATTTTTTTTATTTTTTTATAATTATATTTTTTAATTTTCTATATTTTTGCCAATTATTATTGATAAATCTATTCTTTATTGTTATAATTTTATTATAAATTTTTCGTAGAGTATAAAACTTAACGAAAAATTTTCTTATTTTTTTACATTCCAATTTACAATTTGTTCTTCTCTATTAACATACCAATTTTGATTCCATCCTGATGGTTGACTTTCAGCTTCACAATTTATAATCATTTGGTATCTTTTACTATTAAAAGCATACTCACCAATTGTTGTTACATTTTTAGGAATATAAACTTCACTTATTATTGTTTCGTTAAAAGCATAATCTCCTATTGTTGTTACATTATTTCCTATATTTATTATCTCTAGGCATTCACACCACTCAAAAGCACTCTCTCCAATACTAGTTACACTATCTGGTATTTCAACTATTCCTATATTATTGATTTCACTAAATGCACCAGGAGAAATTGCTGTTATTGGAGTACCATCTATTTCTTCTGGTATTGTTAAATATGGATATCCTGCTTCTTTTGTTAAATATCTAGGTTTACTCATACCGTAAGTTGAAGGTTCTTCACTAATCTCTTGCGGTGTATCTGTTAAATATTCTTCTTTAATTCCTGTAATTACTCCTCCTTCATGAAGAAATATTTTCGTCTGGTCTATTTTTTCTTTTACTGCGGATACTTCTATACTTTTACTTACTGTCTCTTCTCCTCTTTTTACCTCATAGGTATATGTTCCCGTACTTTCTATTGTTTGAGATATTTCAGTTGTTTCTGGGTAATATATCATTTCTTTGTTTCCATTTGCTAATATGATTTCTAAATTAGTTGCTCCTACATCTTCATATCCTTCAATTAATTTAAAATAAATTATATATTCATCTACATCTTTAAAACCTACTTTAGAAATAAATTCATCAATAGAATCTACTCCGCATGTTTTCTTTTAACATTTGATAAAATTCTTCACTAGACATCCCTGTACTATCTATTAAAATTTGTTCCTTTTCTCCTTTTGTTTTTTCTGCCAGTATTCTTTCTGCATATTGTTTATAGCTTTCTACTCCTCCTATTTGAGGATAAATATAGATCATGTTCATGTCTTGAACAAACTCTAATTGTAATCCTAATTCTCCTTCTGCTAATACTCCTTCTTCATTTTTTATTACTTCTATTGTTAAGTTTTCATCATTTTTTACAACAACTGCATATTTTTCATCACTTGTAATTACTCTATTTCCTTGTAATGTACTTCCTTCCAATTCCAAATTTATCGCATTTAGAAGATTTGATTGTGTCAGTTCTTGTTTTTTCCAATATTCATTTATTTGCATTTCTGTCTTTACTAAGTTTGCCTGTTCTTCTAGCCCTTTCATTTCTGTTGACTCTTTAGCTACATTTGATTGTGTTAAAATTCCATTTTGTCCTGTTAATGTTGCAATTGACACTCCTGCTAAAATTAAAAGTACGATAATGGTAATTACTAATGCAATTAATGTAATTCCTTT
>CALYAH010000092.1 GCA_944393455.1 uncultured Clostridia bacterium | reverse complement strand
AAATAAAAACATCAGAGCCTTTAGATGAATTTTATACATTTGAAATAAAAAAAGTTAAGTAGTATAAAAAGTTTATACTACTTATTTACTTTTATATAATTAAATTAAATTCTAAACTAATATATTTACAAATGTTAAGAAGAACACATATAATAAAGTCTTCCAAGACATACGTAATGTAGTTCTTGTAGCCCTTTTTATCACTGTTAATCTATGTTCTTTTCTAACTGTTAAAGCTAAACAGCTAGTTACTGGTGTATATTCTTGAGTATTCATGATAATCACTCCTTTATCTTTGCGTAAATTAATAATTTTAGCTTCAGTATTAAGCAATTTTTAGTGCTTATGAGTTCATTATAAGCAAAAATATTACATTTGTCAACACTTTTTGTAACAAAAATGTAATAAAAATGTAATATTTGTCATTAAAACGCAACAAAAAAAGAATGGATAAGTTAAAATTAATACATGATTTATATAAAAAATCGATAATTTACTATACATTGAAAAAGAAAGAAAAACATGTTATAATTTTTAACAGGTGATAAGGACATGTTTAATATCGAAGAAGAATTAAAAAAATTACCAAGTAAACCAGGTGTCTATGTTATGAGAGATAAAGAAGACACCATTATTTATGTAGGAAAAGCTATTTCTCTAAAAAATAGGGTAAGACAATATTTTAGAAAAACAAATAAAACAGCAAGAATAGAGAAAATGGTAAGTTTAATTGATCATTTTGAATACATTGTAGTAGACAATGAGGCAGAAGCATTAATTTTAGAATGCAATTTAATTAAGAAAAATAGACCTAAATTTAATGTTTTATTAAAAGACGACAAAACATATCCTTATATAAAAATTGACTTAAAATCTGATTATCCAGGAGTATTTATTACAAGAAGAGTAATAAATGATGGCTCTAAATATTTTGGACCATATGCGAACCCAGGAGCTGCTAAAGAAATGGTCGACTTTATTAAACAAAAATATAAAATACGTCAATGTAGAACTTTGAAAGAAAGAACAAGGCCATGTTTGAATTATCATATAAACCGTTGTTTAGCACCATGTATTGGATATGTAACTCCAGAAGAATATAGAAAACAGATTGATGAGATTATAGATTTATTAGAAGGAAAGATAGATAAAATAGTAAAAGAATTAGAAAATCAAATGGAAGAGGCATCTAGAAAGCTTGATTTTGAGCAGGCGGCGAGCTTAAGAGATAGAATTCAGGCCATTCAAAGAGTATCAGAAAAACAAAAAGTATCTAATATTTCAGAAAATAATATTGACGTTATTGGAATTGCAAAATCTGAGTTACAAGTTTGTATTGAAATCTTTTTTGTGCGTGGAAGCAAAATGGTAGGTAGAGAACATTATTTTTATACAGATTTAAAAGATATGGAAGACAAAGAAATTTTATCAGGATTTGTTAAACAATATTATATGGATAATCCAAATATTCCTAATAAAATTATGATGAGAGAAGAAATTGAAGACAAACAAGCAATTGAAGAATGGTTATCCACAATTCTAGGTAAAAAAGTGGAAATAAAAACTCCAAAAAGAGGCGAAAAACTACGATTTGTAGAAATGGCTGAAATGAATAGCAGAGTAACATTAGAAAATAAAGAAAAGGATAAAAGCGAGATTTTACTAGAATTAAAGGAAGTTCTAAATTTAGATAAATTACCAAGAAAAATAGAAACTTATGATATATCTAATCTATCTGGAGAATATATGGTAGCAGGAATGTGCGTTATGCAAGATGGCGTAATTAAAAAGAATTTGTCAAGAAGGTTTAAAATAAAGACAGTATACGGTCAAGACGATCCGAGGTGTATGGAAGAAGTCATAACGAGAAGATTAAAACATTCTATTGAAAATCCAAAAGGAGGTTTTGGAACATTACCAGATGTTATTTTTGCAGATGGGGGAATTACGCAAATTCGAGCTACTAAAAAAGCAATTGCAAAATATAATGTAAATATTCCGGTATTTGGAATGGTAAAAAATGATAAACACCAAACAAGAGCATTGATGGATGAAAACAGAAATGAATTAGAAATTTCACAAAATTTAATGAATTTAATTACAAAATTTCAAGATACTGTACATGATACAGCTATTACTTATCATAGAAAATTGCGTGATAAAGCAATTACAAAATCTGATTTAGATGAAATTGAAGGGATTGGTGAAGTAAAGAAAAAAGCATTATTAAAACAATTTGGAAGTGTAGATAAAATGAAAAAAGCAAGTATAGAAGACTTGATGAAAGTAAAGGGAATTACAAGAGAACTTGCAAATAGAATACAAAAAAAGCTATGTAGTAAATAGGCTACATAGCTTTTTCAAGCAAAAGAATTACTTTTGCTTGTTTTCTTTCTTTCCACGAGGGAAAATCGTTGCCGAAATTTCCCAGACGATGATTGCTCCAATAAGTGTAAAAACATTCATTGGTAGTGCTGTAAACAGCGTTCCTATCATTGAAGGGATACTCATAAAGAATTTCCCTACATCACCTAAGTTGGTGAAAAATAAATATCCTCCAGATACAAGAGCAAAAATTGCTCCGAAGCAAATAATACGTAAAACCAAATTTTTAATCATAAATATGTCCTCCTGTCAATAATAATATTTGGTTTTTTGAAAGGGTTTCCTTTCGTCTACATAATAATTATAACATAAAATGGCAATAAAATCAAAAAAATGTAAATATAGCACTGTTTAGATAGTAAATTATCAAATAAAAAAAGAATCTGCGAACGATTTTTTTAAAACTATATGAATTTTAAGAATAAAATAAAAACTATCGAATATACATATAAAAAAGGTTAATAATATGTTATTTAGGCCGGTATTAACTGGGCATAAAATAAATGGTAATGTAAATTAATCTATGAAAGAATAGAATATGAACATTATCCAGAAAATGCAAAAATAAAAAATTAGGGGGGATTTTTTATGGAATATGCAAAAGATGAGTTATTTGAGGTCAGGTATGATACTAAATTGGACAGGCTTGTAATAAAAAAGCCAAGATGGAGAAGTAAGATTGTAAGGTTAATTAGAACGCACAAATTAATGACAACAGCTACTATTGCTTTTGTTATGTTTTCAGGATTTAATATTTTCATGATATATAGTTTTATGAAAATTTTGCAAAATATTTGAAATCAGAAAAAGATAAAAGAAGCAAAAACAATATTTTTAGTTAAATTTAATGAAAAATATCCTTGGAAAAATCAATAAAATATGGTAAAATGTTACTATTCTAAATAAAGGAGGAATAGTAACTTTTTAGTTGCAAAAAATATGAAATTAGCAAATGAATGGAAAGAATATAAAATATTAGATATGGCAGATGGCCAAAAACTAGAAAGATGGGGAAATGTAATTTTATCAAGACCAGACCCACAAATTATATGGAAAAATAAAAGCTATCCAAAAAAATGGAAAGAAATAAACGCTACTTATCATAGAAGTAAAACAGGTGGGGGGTCATGGGAATTTAATAAAAAAATGCCTAAACAATGGCAAATACATTACAAAAATCTAACATTTAATATTAAGCCAATGGGATTTAAACATACAGGATTATTTCCAGAGCAAGCTGTTAACTGGGATTGGATGATAAATAAAATACAATCAGAAAAAAGAAAAATTAAAGTTTTAAATTTGTTTGCTTATACAGGAGGAGCAACAGTAGCATGTTTATCTGCAGGAGCATCTGTATGCCATGTAGATAGCTCGAAAGGAATGACAACATGGGCAAAAGAAAATGTAACATCATCAGGTTTGCAAGAAAGACCAGTTAGATTTATTGTAGATGATGTTGTAAAGTTTGTTAACAGAGAAATAAGAAGAGGAAATAAATATGATGCCATTATTATGGATCCACCATCTTATGGAAGAGGTGCAAAAGGTGAAGTATGGCAATTTGAAAATAATATTTATGATTTAGTAGAATTGTGTACAAAAGTATTATCAGAAAATCCATTATTTTTCTTAATTAATTCCTATACAACAGGGATTTCAAGCACAGTTTTACAAAACATTTTAAGCTTAACTGTTGGAAAAAAATATAGAGGAAAATTAGAATGTGGAGAAATTGGAATACCAATGGAAAATTCAAAACTAGTATTGCCATGTGGAATTTATGGCAGATGGGAAAAATGAGACAAAGGGGACAGAGCAAAATTGTCTCAAAAGGAGAAATAAATGCAGAATTTAAAAGTAATTTATGAAGATAATCATATTATCGTAGTAGAAAAAAGGCCTAATATTCCATCTCAGTCTGATAAGACTGGAGATATGGATATGTTAACTTTGGTAAAAAACTATATTAAAGAAAAATATAATAAACCAGGAAATGTTTATTTAGGTTTGGTTCACAGATTGGATAGACCTGTTGGTGGAATTATGATTTTTGCTAAGACTTCAAAAGCAGCTTCAAGATTGAGTAATCAAGTGAGGGAAAAGGTTTTTAAAAAGAAGTATTTAGCAGTGGTAGATGGAAAAATAGAAAATAAGGCCGGGACTTTAGAAGATTATCTATATAAAGACGCAAGAAATAATATGAGTAAAGTAGTAAAGCCAGAAAAGAAAAATGCCAAATTTGCTAAATTGGATTATGAGGTTATAAAATATAATGAAGTAAAAAATTTAAGTTTAGTAGAAATAAATCTACATACAGGAAGACATCATCAAATAAGAGTTCAATTATCCAATTTTGGGCATAGTATTTTTGGAGACCAAAAATATGGAACAAGAGGTAGAGGTAAACAAATTGCTTTATGGGCTTATGAATTAACGATAAAACATCCAATAACAAAGGAAGAAATGACGTTTAAAGATTTGCCAGAGCCAATTGGAACTTGGTGCATATTAAAAACTTAAAAAATCATTGCATTTTTCCAAAATATGTGTTACAATACCTAAGTAATTATGAGAAAACCGTTAGGAGGAAATAATAAATGGAAATAGTAAAAGGAATATTAATAGTAATTTATATAATAGTATCATTAGCCTTGATAGTATTAACATTAATTCAATCTAAAGAAGACGAGGGATTATCTTCTACTATAACTGGTTCATCAACAAATAACTTCTTTGAAAAAAATAAAGGTAGAACAAAAGAAGGAAAACAAAAAAGATGGACAATTATTTTAGCAATTGCATTTGCTATATTAACAGTAGCATTAGGAATTGTATATATGATATAAGATGACTAGAAAGGGCGGTTTTATTAAAACTAGTCCTTTTTTGATAAATATACAAAATAAAGAAAACTATTTTTATAAAAAGGAAGGATTGAAAAGAATTCGAATGAAAGAAAAAGAACAGAAAATTTTAGAATTCATGCAAGATGAAGATTATGTGCCGATGAAGGCAAAAGAAATAGCAATGATTATGAGAGTACCAAAAAATGAGTATAATGAATTTTTAGAGACAATTGGAAAATTAGAATTAGAATTAAAAATACAAAAGAATAGAAAGAATCGATATAGAATTAGTGAAAAAGTATACTATGAAGGAACTTATAGAAAAAATCAAAAGGGATTTGGGTTTGTAAAAATAGAAGGACAAGACGAAGAGGTATATATTGCTAAAGAAAATTCTTTAAATGCATTAAATGGTGACAGAGTTCTAATAGAAATAACAGAAGAGAAAAACAAAGTTAAAAGAGCAGAAGGAATAGTTGTAAGAATATTAAAACATGAAAAAAATACTGTAGTTGGTATATTTCAAAATAATAAAGAATTTGGATTTGTTGTACCAGATGACAAGAATTTTGGAACAGATATTTATATTGCTAGAAAAAATTTTGGAAAAGCAAGACATAATCATAAAGTTTTAGTACAAATCACAAAATATCCTCAAAAAGGGAAAAATGCAGAGGGAAAAATATTAGAGGTATTGGGAAATGTAAATGAGGCTGGAGAGGATATGTTGTCTTTAATAAAAGAACACAAATTACCAGCAAAATTCCCACAACCAGTAGTAGAGGAAGCCAAGAAATGTGGAAATAAAGTTGATAAAAAAGATATACCAAATCGAGTAGATATGAGAGATAGAATTATCTTTACAATTGATGGTGAAGATGCAAAAGACTTGGATGATGCAGTAAGAGTTGAAAAATTAGAAAACGGAAATTATAAATTAGATGTACATATAGCAGATGTTAGTTACTATGTAAAAGAAAATAGTTTGTTAGACCAAGAAGCCTTAATAAGAGGAACCAGTATTTATATGTTAGGTAGAGTAATACCAATGCTTCCAAGAGAATTGTCAAATGGTATTTGTAGCTTAAATGCTGGTGAAGATAGATTTACTTTATCTTGCAGTATGGAAATAGATGAAAAGGGAAAAGTAGTTTCATCTGAAATTTATAAAGGGATTATTAATGTAACTAAAAGGATGAGTTATACAGACGTACAAAAAATAATTGATGGTTCAGATAAAGAGATTTTAGAAAAATATAAAGAATATATCCAGGAATTCAAAAATATGGAAGAATTAGCTCTAATCCTAAAAAATAGAAGAATGGAAAATGGATATTTAAATTTAGATATTCCAGAGAGTAAAATTGAATTGGACATTGATGGAAGGGTTACAAATATTTGTAAGTATGAAACTACTTTTGCACACGAAATTATTGAACAATTTATGCTAACAGCAAATGAAACAGTAGCAGAAAAGTTTTTTTGGTTAGATGCACCATTTATTTATCGTGTACATGAAGAGCCAGATTTTGAAAAAGTACAAGAATTAAATAAATTTTTATTTAATTTTGGATTAAAAATAAAGGCGAACAAAGATAATATTTATCCAAAAGAATTTGCAAAAATATTAGAAGAAACAAAAGGAAAAGCAGAAGAAAAAGTAGTATCAAACTTGGTT